>JAPPOI010000410.1 GCA_028818055.1 Boseongicola sp. | reverse complement strand
CTGTTTCCTCTTCAGCCTCCGCAGTCTCCTCGTCAGAAGCTGGCGCGGCCTCGTCAGTCGTCACTTCATTGTCAGTGACCGCCTCAGATTCGTCGCTCGTCTGATCGGTGCCTGCGGTTTCTTCACTCACCTCTTCGGTGGGCTCCGCAGAGTCAGTGGTGGGTGTTTCGGCTACTGCGTCATTTTCGGATGAATCTTCGACAGATGTTTCACTTGATGGAGGTGCAACGGCCTCTTCTACAACGCCTGCGCCACGCCCAAAAAATATGGCAGCAATAACCGCTACGGCGGCAATTAGCCCCCCAACTATCCAGGTTGGTTTCACCTGTGTATCTCCCCCTCTCGGGTTTCGTCCCCATCCGCGCCATAGTCCCGATCACGACGCCGCTTGAGCGACATTATCAACACCGCTATCAGGGGTCAAAACACCTTTATCTATGGGTTTGCAATGCATCAGTCGGCTTTTTCTGTTTGTGTATTCTGTGGGGCTCGATCTGGTGCAGTGCCAGACTACGAAGTCGCAGCGCGCAACCTCGGTTCAGCGATTGCTGAAAACGGGTGGCGCTTGGTCTATGGCGCAGGCGATGTCGGCATAATGGGCGCGGTTGCCGAAGCCTGCCAATCAGCAGGCGGGTCGACGCTAGGAGTCATCCCTACGCATCTGTTGGATCGAGAAGCACCGCGACGTGCCTTTGGCGATCAGATCATCACCGAGAACATGCACGAGCGGAAGAAAGTCATGTTCATGAATTCGGACGCAATTTGTGTCCTGCCAGGTGGCGCCGGTTCGCTGGACGAATTCTTCGAGGTTTTGACGTGGGGCCAGCTTGGCCTGCACAACAAGCCCATTCTTCTTTTGAATATCCAAGGTTATTGGCAGGTCCTTCTGGACTTGATCGATCATGTCATTGACCAGGGCTTTGCCGATGCAAGCTTGAGAAACTTCTTCCAAGTCGTTGATTCAATTGATGACCTCGTTGCAGCGATGAAAGACTGAATATGGACATTGCATTGCTAACGACCGCGTTTTTGACGCTCTTTGTGGTCATCGATCCAATCGGATTGGCGCCATTGTTTGTGGCATTGACCCAAGGTGTCAGCCCGAAGGAACGTCGCAATATTGCGATCAGAGCTTCGCTCATTGCGATCTTTCTGCTGACCGCGTTCGGGTTGTTCGGCGAAGCTGTGTTGGGCGTTGCTGGAATCTCCATGCCGGCCTTCCGGATTGCTGGCGGTCTTTTGCTTTTCCTGACCGCACTTGAGATGTTGTTCGAACGCCGCACGAAACGGCGCGAAGGCCAAGCCGAAGAAGATGATCGTCCCGATCCTTCGGTCTTCCCTCTTGCCATTCCTCTGATCGCGGGACCGGGTGCAATTGCGACGATGATCCTGCTTGTGGGTCAGGCGGAATCCGCCATTGAAGTCGCCCTGATCCACGGCGTGATGATGTCCGTGGTCGCATGCGCTGCAATCCTGTTCTTCAGCGCTGGTCTGCTGGAGAAATTGTTGGGGCGCACCGGGACCAACGTCGTAACCCGAATACTTGGAATGCTTTTGGCAGCGCTTTCAGTTCAGTTCGTCTTTGATGGTCTGAAAGGATTCGGGTTCGGCGCATAAAAAAAGCCCGGATCAAAGAGCCGGGCTTTTCGATTTTCTCTGGCTCGGACTTACATCCGGCTGGCAACGTTTTCCCAGTTCACCAGATTGTCCAAGAAGTTTGACAGGTAAGCTGGGCGCTTGTTGCGGAAGTCGATGTAGTAGCTGTGCTCCCAAACATCGCAGCCGAGCAATGCCGTCTGACCGAAGCAAAGAGGGTTCACCCCGTTTTCCGTCTTCGTCACGGCAAGCGAACCATCAGAGTTCTTAACCAGCCACGCCCAGCCCGAGCCAAACTGCCCAGCGCCAGCCGCCGAGAACTGCGACTTGAATTCGTCAACTGAACCGAAGCTTTCATTGATAGCAGCTTCAAGCTCGCCCGGCATTCCAGCATCGCCCGGCCCCATCATCTCCCAGAACTGGTTGTGATTCCAAAGTTGGCTGATGTTGTTGAAGATGCCATTTTGGGCAACAGCCGACGAGTCATATGTGCCGACGATGATTTCTTCCATCGACTTGCCGTCCCACTCAGTGCCGGCGATCAGCTTATTGCCGTTGTCGACATAGGCCTTGTGGTGCAGGTCGTGGTGGTATTCCAGCGTCTCGGCGCTCATGCCTTTTCCGGCCAGAGCGTCGTGTGCGTAGGGAAGATCAGGAAGTTCGAATGCCATGGGTGCAGTCCCCTCTTGGTGGATATCTTGCCCCTTACCTGAGGCGTGAGACAGTGTTGGTCAAGCGCGCGCTGTAAATTTTCGGCATTTCCGCGCGATTTCCGATCTCATTTTGACATGACATCGTCTGGGTGGCACCAATTTGCCAAGGGAGGCCTCATGAAACACGCAGTCATTACTGGTGGGACCGGCGGCATCGGGCACGGCATCGCGCAGGTGTTGGCGTCGTCCGGTTGGACCGTCACCGTTACTGGGGCCACGCAAGCCGAGGTCGAAAGTTTCTCGAATATTGGTGGAGTTACCTCGAGTGTTTTGGACGTAACCGATAGCGATGCGGTCACGGCGTTTTTTGCTGGGCTTGATCAACTGAACGGCATGGTCAATTGCGCGGGAATTCTGCGGAAGGCAGACGAGTACGAGATCGACGTATTCCAGCAGGTTCTCGACGTTAACATAACAGGCACGATGCGGTGCTGCTTGGCTGCGCGACCATTATTGGCAGCCTCGAACGGTGCGATCGTGAACACCGGCTCAATGTATTCGATTTTTGGCGGAGCTCACGCACCCGCTTATTCGGCGTCCAAAGGCGCGGTTGTTCAACTGACCAAAGCCTTGGCTGGGAAATGGGCTGCCGACGGTATTCGCGTCAACGCCATCGCACCGGGGTGGATCGATACACCGATGACGAAACCTATTCAGGGCGACAACGATCGTGAACCCGCGATCATGGCCCGCACCCCGCTTGGCCGCTGGGGTAAGCCAGAGGAAGTCGGAGCTCTGGTGAAATGGCTGTTGTCAGAAGAAGCGTCGTTCATTACCGGCGCGCTTTACCCCGTAGACGGCGGCTATTCGGCGATGTGAAAGTTGTGCGCCACGTCTCACAGCGAGAAAGCTACAACGCTTAAATCATCGCGTTGTAGCTTCGATGCAAAGTCGTCTGAGTGGATGCTGTAGAAGTTAGCGTAGCGGAAACAACACTGGAATGATTTCGACTTGCGGTAGCGACGCGATGCCGTAAGCAGCAGGAATGCCCTTAAATATGTCCGTCTCGCGAAACGCGGCCATCGCTTCCTTGCTTTCCCAGATGTAGATCCCACCGTAGGAATTGGGCTCTTCCAGTTCCAAGTAGTATTTTTGAACCAGACCGGGCATAGCTTCGAACATTGGCCGGCGTTCGTTTGCGGCTGCCAAAACGTCTTCGCGAGGCAGGGAG
>JAPPOI010000323.1 GCA_028818055.1 Boseongicola sp. | reverse complement strand
GGTCCGAAGGTCAGTTGGGGGTCGTAACCGAGGCGACGTTAAGAATTCTTCCGAAACCCGAGGGCGCGCGTCCGGTTCTGATTGGCTACAAAAGCGCCGAAATTGCTGGCGCCTGTGTCAGCGACATCATCAAGGCCGGCGTACTGCCGGTTGCCATCGAATACATGGACCGCAAAGTGATCGAAGTCGTTGATGCATATTCAGGGGCAGGCTACCCGGATTGCGAAGCGCTTTTGATTGTTGAGGTCGAAGGAAGCCCCGAGGAAATCGACGCACAGCTTGGCGTTATCAAGCAGATTGCCATGAAGCACGATCCGGTCGAGCTGCGCGAAGCCGAGACTGCCGACGAGGCGGCTCGGATCTGGCTTGGAAGAAAATCGGCGTTCGGCGCAATGGGGCAAATCAATGATTACATGTGCCTTGATGGAACTATTCCGGTTTCCGAATTGCCACGTGTTCTCAACAGGATAGGCGAGCTTTCTGAAGAATTTGGCCTCGATGTTGGCAATGTTTTTCATGCAGGTGACGGCAACATGCATCCGTTGATTTTGTTTGATGCTAACAAGCCAGGCGATCTGGAGACCTGTGAAGCTTTTGGCGCGGAAATACTGAAACTATGTGTGGAAGTGGGCGGTTGCCTGACCGGCGAGCATGGTGTGGGAATTGAAAAACGTGACCTTATGGATGTGCAGTATGCACCCACTGACCTGGATGCGCAGTTGAAGGTTAAAGATGTCTTCGATCCGTCGTGGCTCTTGAACCCGGCCAAAGTGTTCCCTCTGGACGCTAGTGCCAGTCGAAGAATTGCGGCCGAATGATCGCGATCTTCTCGCCAACCTCCAGTTCTCTAGCACGGGCCGAAAAGCATGCTTACCCCCAAGGATGAACAAGAACTCTCCGAGGCAGTGCTTGGGGCAAGCGACCCACTCAGAATTATTGGTGGCGGCACCAGAGGTGTCGGGCCGGGCGCTCCCAACCTGAGTACCCGTGAACTAACAGGCGTGACACTCTATGAGCCCGGAGCGCTGACACTGGTTGCTAAGTCCGGGACGCCACTAGCCGAAATCAACGAACATCTGGCATCGGAAGGGCAGATGCTGGCCTTCGAGCCATCAGACTTTCGGCCGCTTCTTCGAACCGAAGGTGAACCGACCATAGGCGGAATCGTTGCCGCTAATGAATCTGGGCCGCGCCGGCTGGCGGTCGGTGCGTGCCGCGACTTCTTGTTGGGTGTTCGCTTTGTCGATGGCTCGGGCAACGTCGTTAAGAACGGCGGTCGGGTCATGAAAAACGTAACCGGATATGACCTGGTCAAACTTCTTTGCGGGTCGCACGGCACGCTTGGAATTTTGAGCGAAGTCAGTCTGAAGGTCTTGCCGCGTCCTGAAACTTCGGCCTCTTTGATGATATATGGTCCAACGGTGGATGAAGCTGTTGGGCTGATGGCGCGTGCGATGGGGTCGCCCTATGAGGTCACCGGTGCCGCTTATTCATCGCAAGACATGGCTGGCCATCCCGTTGTTTTCCTGCGCTTGGAAGGCTCGGAAACACAAGTGACCGGTCGCCTGTCGAAGCTTCGAAACTTGTTGGAGCCTTTTGTTCCCACTGGCGAAAACTACGCCATCAGTGAGTTGACCGATGTGGATGCCGTCCAGCAGCAATGGGTATCCCTTAGAGATTTGGATGAAGAGGCCGGGACGTATCGCGATGTTTGGCGCCTTTCTGTAAAACCGTCGGACGCTCCGGCGATTTGCGCAGCTTTGCCCGAGCCGAATTACCAACTTGATTGGGCCGGGGGCAGAATCTGGGCTTTCACGGAACCGGGAACTGATTTGCGTAACATTATTGGGCAATTTGATGGGCATGCGACCCTCATAAAATCGGCAAGTAATTTACCACGGTTTCATCCGGAGCCAGCACCGCTGGCGAATCTGTCGGCTGGACTTCGAAACCAATTCGATCCACGCGGTATTTTGAATTCAGGATTGATGGGCTGATGCAAACGAATTTCACCGACGAGCAACTAAAGGACCCCGGAATTGCTCGGGCGAACGAGATATTGCGGTCCTGCGTTCACTGTGGGTTCTGCACAGCCACGTGTCCGACATACCAAGTTCTTGGGGACGAGCTGGATAGCCCACGTGGTCGCATTTACCTGATCAAGGATATGCTGGAAAATGACCGTCCAGCCGATGAAAAGACGGTCAAACACATCGATCGATGCCTGTCCTGCCTTGCGTGCATGACAACTTGTCCATCGGGTGTGCACTACATGCACCTGGTCGATCATGCCCGTTCGCATATCGAAAAGACCTATAAACGTCCGTTGTCTGACAGGATGCTCAGGTGGGTCATTGCCCGCATTCTACCGTATCCGATGCGATTTCGTGTCGCGTTGCTTGGTGCGAAGATTGGGAGACCATTTGCACGATTGATGCCCGATGCACGTTTGCGCGCGATGCTTGAAATGGCACCACGACAGGTGCCGGCGGTAAGCCGCAACGACGACCCGCAAACCTTTGTTCCTGAGGGAAAAAAGAAGATGCGGGTGGCGCTGATGACGGGATGCGCGCAACGTGCTTTAAACACCGATATCAACGATGCAACCATACGACTTCTCACGCGGCTGGGCTGCGAAGTGGTGATTGCCAAAGACATGGGATGTTGTGGTGCGTTGGTTCATCACATGGGTAAAGAAGACGAAAGCCACGCCGCTGCCGCACGAAACATCAAGACATGGATGGCTGAGGACGAGAATGGTGGCCTCGACGCCATTGTGATTAACACCAGTGGGTGTGGAACGACCGTGAAAGATTACGGTCATATGTTCCGTAATGATCCAATGGCGGAAGACGCAAAGCGCGTAAGTGATTTAGCTATGGATATCAGCGAATTACTGTCCAAACTTGATCTTGATGAGCAGCCGCGCAAAGCGCTGAAAGTGGCCTATCACGCAGCGTGCTCACTCCAACACGGACAACAGGTCAAGTCCGCACCCAAGGAGGTGTTAAAGCGTGTTGGGTTCGACATTGTTGAGCCTGCGGACAGTCATCTGTGTTGCGGCTCAGCGGGCACATATAATTTGATGCAGCCCGAGATCTCAAAACAGCTTAAAAACCGGAAAGTTCAAACACTTGAGGCAACATCTCCTGATGTGATCGCTGCAGGAAACATCGGATGTATGATGCAAATCGGATCTGGCACCGACTTACCGATCGTCCACACTGTCGAACTGGTTGATTGGGCAACCGGTGGACCTGTTCCGCCCAGTCTGCTCAGCAATGAAAGCCTATCTGAAAAGATCTGATTTCTTTATGAGTCCAAAATCGCGTCATATTCTGGTCCAAACCGACGGATAGCCATGTCGGATAACGGTTGACGAGGTAAGACATGCGTCGTGCGATTTTAGCTTTGGTATTGGGTCTCGGATTTGTTGGCGCTACGGCAATTGCCCAAGAAAACAAGGCGACACCGCTGCAATCGCTTTTGACCGCCTATGAGGCGCGCGGATGGGAAGCCGTCGGGCGCATCAATATCGGTCGTGGCGGAATGTGTACCGGTGCGTTGATCAGCCCTCGAGTTGTTCTGACAGCCGCACACTGCCTTTACGACCAAGCGACGAAGCGCCAAGTTTCCTCGGCCAAAATTACCTTCCTCGCAGGTTGGCGGAACGGTTCTGCAACGGCAGTCCGCCGAGTTCGCCGTGCCATTGCGCATCCTGACTATGAATATACCGGGCCTGGCGGCGAGCTACGTGTCGCCAACGATGTCGCGGTTCTGGAACTGGAAAGCGAGATCCGGCTTTCCAGCGTTGAACCTTTTGAAACGGCTCCGCGCCCTCGAAAGGGTGCAAGCGTCGGTGTGGTGTCATACGCCCACGATCGGTCAAACACTCCGTCGATCCAAGAAGTCTGCCACGTACTTGCGCGTCAGCGCGGCACGCTGGTTCTTTCGTGCGACGTCGATTTTGGATCGTCCGGCGCACCGATCTTTTCCGAAGTTGAAGGCAAGCCATACATCGTATCAGTAGTTTCGGCGAAGGCGATGGTGCAGGGGCGACGGGTGTCATTGGGAACAAACCTTCAGCAGCCGCTGGAAGATTTAATGGAGCTCCTTGCGTCAAATCCTGCGGCATCCGGCTCTAGTGGCGCTAAAGTCGTCACAATCAATCGCAACGGAAGTTCGTCAGGCGGCGCGAAGTTTCTGAAGCCCTAGCGCTTGACCGGAAAGCAAATTCCATAGATTTTTCCGTGATATGAGGGGTGTGTGCTCGTTCATAGCAGCGATTGTGTGGCTGACGTGCGTTAAGGGGCTGGTGGCTCAGGATGCCTTGCCAGTCGGACGACTTGAGCGCGAGAATGGCCGGGCCTTTTGCACAGCGAGCCTAATCACCAAAGATATCGCAGTGACTGCGGCCCATTGCGTTCGGCGTGCAATTGGGAAATCCGGTGCTGAGCAGGTGAACACCTATTTCAGGCCAAGTGGAAAACTGGCGGCAGAGCGAATTCCCGCGGTGCGAGTAACCGTCCATCCTTTATATGACCGGCAAAACGATCCTGAATTGTGGGCGCTTCGGTTTGATCTGGCTCTCATCAAACTACAAAACGAGGTCACAAGCGAACAAGCGGCTCCGCGTCCACTAGGTCCATCCGCGGAGAAAGATGAGAATTTGTTTCTCGTGTCTTGGCGGTTTGACTCAGACCACCCGCGGCAACGACGCTGCGCGGTTCTGGAAGGCGCCAAAGGTCTTGTGACGCTCGGATGTCGTGTACGTGGCGGTGAAAGCGGCTCGCCAGTATTTCGCCAATCGGAAGGCCGGCTCGAAATTGTCGCAGTAATTTCAAGTAGATCGCGGATGTTCGAACAACCTGTGGCGGTTGCGTCAAACCTCGAGCTGAGGTTACGACCAATGCTCGATGATCTCGAAGGCGGGCCGTAAAAAGCACATCTTGAAAGCCGAAATTTCGCTTCTTATCTGACAGTAATCGGGTGCCGATTACCGGACCCGACCATACGTAGTCCGGCCCATTTTGGGGGGACGAACTTGGTATCGCTCAAAGGAGGATAACCTGATGCGAACACTTGATTTTGCGCCGCTATACCGCGCAACCGTTGGCTTTGACCAAATTGCAGACCTTATGGATCGCGTTCTAACCGACACATCCAGCGCACCATCCTACCCGCCATATAACATCGAAAAAACGGCCGATGACGCCTGGCGCATCTCGATTGCCGTTGCTGGTTTTGGTGAAGATGACCTCTCGGTAGAGGTTAAGGAAAACTCGCTTCTCGTCGCGGCCAAGAAATCGGCAGAAGACACAGATCGTAAGTACCTTCACCGTGGGATCGCCACGCGCGCGTTCGAGCGCCGCTTTGCTTTGGCTGATCACGTCCGTGTAACGGGCGCGAGCCACGTCAACGGCATGCTGAACATTGACCTGGTTCGTGAAGTGCCAGAAGCACTGAAGCCTCGCCAGATCGAAATCGTCGCAGGCGACGTCGTTGATACGAAGGCCGTTGAGGCCAAGCCGGTTAACTAAGCTGACAGAAATAATCAATGTGAAAGCGCCCGGGTTCGGGCGCTTTTTTATTCGCCGTAGGGCACCCAGACGGTTTTGACTTCAGTTGCGGCACTCAGGAACGCTTCGCTGTTCGCGTGGCTCCAATCTGCAGCTGTTCCGTTGTTGACCCACGTCCGTTTTAGATTGCCGGCAGCCTCGCTTTCAATCAGACCGGAAAGGTCTGATGACGAGAAACTCCAAACCGCATCCAGGTCTGAATGACCCGCCAAATGCGGGGCCAGTTCGCTATGGCTTCCCGTCAGAATGTTAACGACGCCTGCCGCAACATCAGATGTATCCAACACCTGATAAAAGTCCGTTGCGGCCAGAGGGTAGGGTTCGGATGCGACAACAGTCAGTCTGTTGCCCATGGCCATTGAAGCCCCAATCAGGCTAACCAAGCCCAAAAGTGGATGATCATCCGGCGCAAATGCGCCGATGTTTCCCACGGGCTCGTTCATAGCCAAAGCGATTCCGCGAAGTGGTACCCCCTTCGCGCGACCGTCGAACTTATCGGCCCATGCCGCCCAGGTGAAAAGCCGGTCAATCGATTGTTCAACTTCGGCAACGCCGTTGCGTCGGCCTGTCATCGCATTGATGCGGCTAGAGAATTCGTTCGCGCGAGCGGATAAGTTCTCCGCGATGTAATACAGAATCTGAGCCCGCAGATGCCCGGTTGTTTTCGACCAGCCCTTGGCGGAATTCATGGCTTCCACGGCATTCCTCAGGTCTTTCCGATTGGCCAAACTGGCGTGGCCAAGAAGTTTGCCGCGAGGTGACCAGATCGCCTGTGAGTATCCGCCATCTGGCCTTGCTTGTTTGCCGCCAATGTAGAGCTTTGAGGTGCGATCGACGCCGTCAACAGTCGCTGCCTCGGGCGCCGACGCCGCGTCGATTTTTGCGATGGGTCTGCCGCTGGTCTTTTGCTTTGTATACGCGAGCAGTCCTTCCCACCCGCCTTCGCGGCCAAAACCGCTTTCCCGTACGCCGCCAAATCCGGCAGCTGCATCAAACAAGTTGGTAGCGTTCACCCAAACAACGCCAGCGGCCAGTTTGGGCGCGATATCAAGCGCAAGATTGACGTTCTCGGTCCAGAGAGTTGCGGCAAGCCCATACCGCGTATTATTCGCTATCGAGACCGCCTCACCTGGAGTGCGGAAGGTTGTACCTACCAAGACTGGTCCGAAGATCTCTTCCTGCATCAACTTGTCTGCGGTGCTGAGGCCGGTGATCAGAGTGGGTGGATAGTAACAGCCGTTCTTGGGCAAGGGTGTTGATGCATGATAGACATCACCGTTCGAGCTTTCGACGAGTGACGAAATTGTCTTGAGTTGAACCGGATCAACTACGGCGCCCACGTCGATACATTTGTCGAGAGGATCACCAACGCGCAGCTTGTCCATTCGAGCCGTCAGTTTCGCATAAAAGTCCTGCGCGATGCCTTCCTGAACCAACAACCTTGAGCCTGCGCAACAGACCTGGCCTTGATTGAACCAAATGGCATCAACAAGACCTTCGATAGCACTGTCGATGTCAGCGTCATCAAAGACGATATAAGGCGACTTCCCACCCAACTCCAAAGTGAGCTTCTTACCAGAACCTGCTGTAGCAGAACGGATTTTTCGCCCAACTTCGGTTGATCCAGTAAAGGCGATCTTGTCGATGTCAGCGTGGCCAACGATCATCTCGCCAACGCGCCCGTCACCTGTGACGATGTTGAGCACACCGGGGGGAACCCCCGCTTCGCGGCTGAGCTCGGCAAAGAGTAGCGCTGTGAGCGACGTGTACTCAGCCGGCTTCAGCACAACGGTATTGCCCATCGCTAGTGCGGGCGCGACTTTCCATGCCAGCATCAAAAGCGGAAAATTCCAGGGGATGATCTGCCCGCAGACGCCAAGCGCTTCGCGGTGAGGCAATTCTTCGTCCATCAACTGCGCCATGCCAGCGTGGTAGTAGAAATGCCGTGCAACCAACGGGATATCGATGTCCCGGCTTTCGCGGATCGGCTTTCCGTTGTCCATGGTTTCCAAAACGGCAAACAGGCGCGACTGCTTTTGCACCAGCCGAGCAAGCGCATACAGAACGCGGGCACGCGCTTTCGCATCCTTGGCCCAGGCTTTTTGCGCGTTCCGAGCCGCCGACACCGCCTTTTTCACGTCTCCGGCCTTGGCTTGGCTAACTTTCGCGATCAATTTGCCAGTTGCGGGGTTCTTCGAGGCGAAGGTTCCAGCTGGCTTTGTCCAAGTCCCGTTGATCCAGTGACCGAACCTGCCTTTATGGCCTTCAATCCACTTCACAGCCTCTTTTGCGTCCTCGGGCGCGGGGCCGTAGTCCATCGTTTCGAAGATTTCGGCGACGTTCATGCGTTTACCCCATTGGATGGCGGTTGGAGGCCGAATACCGACCGGTGATGTGATGCTCGAGCTGGCGCTCAATATCGCCTAGTAGCGACGACGCGCCGAAACGGAACAAATCGTTTTTGAGCCACCTGTCGCCTAACTCATCTTTGATAAGCGTCAGATAGGTAACCGCGTCTTTGGCTTTGGAAATACCGCCGGCTGGCTTGTAGCCGACACGGTACCCGGTCAACTCGTGATAGGCGCGGATGGCGCGGATCATGACAAGCGAAACGGGCAGGGTGGCATTCACCGGTTCCTTACCAGTGGATGTCTTGATGAAATCGGCGCCCGCCATCATGCAGACCCAACTCGCGCGCGCGACGTTTCGAAGGGTGCCCAGCTCACCTGTCGCCAAAATCGCTTTGACGTGCGCGTCCCCACAGGCTGACCGGAATGACTTCATTTCGTCATACAGTGCCTGCCAGTTCTGGGTCAGGACGTGTCGTCTTGAAATCACGATGTCGATCTCGCGTGCTCCGGCTTTCACGCTTTCCTCGATTTCAGCGACGCGAAGTTTGAACGGTGACAGACCGGCGGGAAACCCGGTTGAAACCGCCGCTACAGGAATGCCGGTTCCTTCCAATGCTTCGACAGCTGTCGGGATCATGTCGTGATAGACACAAACCGCGCCGGTCGATATCTGCGGCATCCCAAGAGCTTCGAGAATATCGGCGCGTACGGGCTGCTTAGCTTTTGCGCAAAGGCGTCGGACTCGACCCGGCGTGTCGTCACCGGACAACGTCGTCAGATCAATCATTGTGATGGCTCGCAGTAACCAAGCCGCTTGAAAGTCTTTCTTTACAGACCTTCGCCCGGGCAAAGTTGCTGCCCGCCGTTCGATGGCTGAAGTATTTGCCTGCAATCTCGCGATACGATCCAGATCGAGATCCATCCCAGGATTACGTGGTTCGTGGACGAGAGGCAGATGATTTTTGGTTTTCGTGATCTTGGTAGCAGACTTGGTGGGCATGGTACTGGCTCAGAAACGGCTGCCGCACCGTCGCATCTCAGCACCAATTAATCAAGATTGACCGTTTGGTAAAATTTTAGATTTCGGAACCGAGGTGCAGTGGAAAATCACGCATCAAGCAGAACCGTTTTGATGTGGGATTTGGTCTCTAAGGTCCTGTGAACAGGGCACTTATCTGCAATCTCTAGTAACCGCTTCCGCTGATCTGCGTCCAGATCGCCTTCAAGCCGGATCTCGCGCGTAAATGTATCGACTTTCGCGCCGGTGGGTTCGTTGGCGTCTTGGGCGTGGACCTTGTCGTGGGAAACGTCGACCGACACGTGAGACAGCGGCCACCCTTTGCGGCGCGCATACATACGAATTGTCATGGATGTGCAGGCGCCTAGTCCGGCTGAGAGATAGCCGTAGGGGGACATACCACGGTTGGTCCCGCCATAGGCTTCAGGCTCATCTGCCAATGTGTGATGGTGCGGGCCTGAATTCACGTCTTGCAGAAAGCCGTTCGCATCCGCCTCTGACACGCGAACGATGCCCTCCGGAGCCCCGGGTGGCGGTGCAGGTGGCGTCAATTCAAGGTACCGGTCAGACCATGCCGCGATGACTTCCGCCGCATATTCGGCATCGTCGGGGCGAGAAACCAAATGGTCGGCGTCATCGAGTGTGACAAAGCTTTTGGGGTGTTTGGCTGCCATGAAGATATTGGCGGCATTTTCAATTCCAACGGTCGTGTCCAATGGCGCATGCATGACCAAAAGCGCGCGCCCGAGTTTCGCAATTGCCGGAGCAAGCTCGGAACTCGCGACATCATGCACAAAGTCTTTGCCGATCGTGAAAGGTCGGCCAGCCAATGAAACTTCCGCCTTGCCGTCCACCTCAATCTTGTCGAGAGCGTCGCCAAAGTTATGCGTGACATGGCCGGGATCGAACGGCGCCCCAATCGTAACAACAGCCTTAATCGACGGGATCTCGCCGGCGGCTTTTAGAACTGCCGCGCCACCCAAGGAATGGCCAATCAAAAGAGTGGGGGCCATGCCTTTGTCCGCAAGGCTTTCGGCCGCGCGCACCAAGTCATCAACATTGGAAGTAAACGTGGTGTTGGCAAACTCTCCGGCCGAATGGCCGAGGCCTGTGAAGTCAAACCTCAGAACAGCAATTCCCATACTCGCAAGGCGGGCGGCTATTCTGCGGGCGGCCGTGATATCCTTGCCGCAGGTGAAACAATGCGCAAAAAGCGCGGTGGCCAGATGCGGCCCATCCGGCATGTCCAGCCGGGCGGCCAGCGCATCACCGGCGTGCCCGTCGAAGGTGAAACGTTCCATAGTCATTGTCGACATCCTGCAGCTTTCGTTGACACAAACCTGTGCGCAAGCGGGTCTCATGGCAAGAAAGGTGTCGCAGACGTCACAGGAAGGTGAGTATGCGCGCGCCGACCGTGATCTGCCGCAACACTTTTCAAATGAACCAAGCCTGGTGTCACTTCAGTCTTTTTTTAAGCGACAGAAAGGCTTACCACGAAAGGGCTTGCGCGGTTTGGGGGCGCTGGCGGCATTACACAGAGGCAGGGTGACTCGGTAGTGCAGCGTGTACGAACACCCTGGCGGGATAAGGCTCATGAACGCCCCGCGACAGTCTTTTGTGGCGACACAGTTTTCGAATGCAAAGTCAGCATTCGTTGAAGCTTGGCAATTGATGTTGGAGCGCGGTCCCGGGCGTGTCCAATTCTGGTTTATCGCCCTGATTATCGGAATTGCCGCCGGATTTGCCGCAGTCGCCTTCAGGTATGCCATCGATTGGTTGCAGCAGACTGTTTATGGGACCGAAAATGCAGATCTGATCCATTCATTTGCGGCCACTTTGCCGTGGTACCTGGTTCTGGTCATTCCTATCTTCGGTGGCTTAGTGGTTGGGTTAATTCTCCATCGATACACCCCTGACGGCCGCGTTCGGTCCGTTGCTGACGTGATCGAAGGCTCAGCGATGCAAGATGGCAGGGTCGAAAAGCGCGAGGGTTTGGCATCCGCGCTGGCGTCGCTGATTACGCTCGGCACCGGCGGCTCGACCGGACGTGAGGGACCTGTTGTTCACCTTGCTGGTGTCATTTCCACTTGGGTATCTGACCGGATCAAAGCCGACGGGATTACCGGCCGTGACTTGCTTGGCTGCGCCGTTGCTGCAGCGGTATCTGCATCGTTCAATGCCCCGATCGCGGGAGCCTTGTTCGCACTCGAGGTCGTGCTTAGGCATTTTGCAGTTCACGCGTTCGCACCGATTGTCATCGCCAGCGTTGCCGGAACAGTCATCAGCCGGCTGGCATTCGGTGACGTTACCGAATTCACGCTTGCCGAAGAGGGCGTTCTGGCATTCTACGCCGAGCTTCCGGCCTTTCTGATACTCGGCATGATCGCAGGGCTAGTGGCTGTCTTGATGATGCGCATGATCTTCTGGACGGATGACATGGCCAGCGAATTTCAGTCGCGCACGGGCCTGCCAAGATACCTGCGACCGGCTTTAGCCGGCGCGTTGCTTGGTGCCATGGCGATCTTCTATCCACACATTATCGGGGTCGGGTATGAAACGACTTCGGCTGCGCTAACCGGTTCACTTTTAGTGCATGAAGCGATTGTCTTCTGCATTCTGAAAGTCGCGGCAGTTGCCATCACGATGGCGGGTCGAATGGGAGGCGGTGTTTTCTCGCCAGCGCTTATGGTTGGCGCGTTGCTGGGCTTGGCCTTTGGACAAATCGCAACCAGCATTTTTCCTGAAGTTTCCGGCTCTGAGACCCTATACGCTTTGGCTGGGATGGGAGCTGTTGCAGCCGCCGTGCTTGGCGCACCGATATCGACCACATTGATCGTTTTTGAGCTGACAGGTGACTGGCAGACGGGTTTGGCGGTGATGGTCGCGGTTTCAATTTCGACCGCAATAGCATCGCGTTTGGTCGATCGATCATTTTTCCTGACACAGCTAGAGCGTCGGAACATTCACCTGGCCGCCGGACCGCAGGCCTATCTGCTGTCCATGTTCCGGGTGGCAAATGTTATGCGAGCGTCGGATGACGTGGACGCAGCTCCGGACGATGCCGTCTGGGAAGCCATCGAGGCCGGCCACTGGATTGATCCCAATGCGACGCTGGAGACGGCCTTGCCAGTCTTCGAGGAAACTGGACGAGCGTTCCTTCCCGTAGTCACGCTAGGCGATGAAGGCGAAGCGCCGCAAATCCACGGATCATTGTATCATGTTGATGCGCTGAGGGCTTACAACAAGGCTTTGGCTTCGACCGCAGCCGAAGAGCATAGCTGATCAGAGTTGCTCGACCGCGACCTGGTCGCCCTCATAAAAGCACAGGTGCCCGGAAATTCGCGAAACATCATCTTTTGGAGCATCATAGCTCCAAGCTGCGTCCTTGATCGTTGTACTTTTGGTGACGATGGAAAAGTAAGTCGCGTCGCCTTTGTGGGGACAATGGCTGGTTGTATCCGTCTGGTCGAGAAAGGCCATCGCGATGTCGGCCCTTGGGAAATAGATCCGCTCGGGAAGACTGCCTTCGCTCAGGATCAACGCATTTGAGCTTTCGCCCAGCACTGCACCTCCGGCACGAACAACCCATGTGCCTTCTGCCTCTCTGATGCGAATATAGTCCGACATGTCCATCCCCTTTCTGGCGCCACCTAGCCAACGTTTGTAACGCCCGAGTGACCTTAGATAGGCGAAGTCGCTGCCTTTAGCCAGTCTTTCGCGTCGTCCGAGACAGCGTTATTGAGCCGCGCGTATACCTCGGCGTGGTATGAATTTAGCCACTCGCGCTCACCCGATGACAGCAAATCGACATCGACCAGTCGCCGGTCAATCGGAACCCAAGTCAACGTTTCAAAATTAAGCTGGTCTCGATTGTCGCCAGCTTTCGGCGCCTCTTGAACGACGATCAGGTTTTCAATCCGAATTCCGTATTCGCCTTCGCGGTAATAACCGGGTTCGTTGGACAGGATCATGCCCGGCTCTAGCGGGACTTCCGAAATGCGCGACAATCGCTGCGGACCTTCGTGGACGCAAAGGAAAACACCGACACCATGGCCGGTTCCGTGATCATAGTCCTGACCAGCGGTCCAAAGAGGAGCTCGTGCCAATGCATCAAGATCCCGTCCAGCCAGTCCGCGCGGGAACCGCACACGACTGATGGCGATCATTCCCTGCAGGACACGCGTAAAGTCCTGTTTCTGTTGAGCGCCGGGCTCACCAACCGCAATCGTTCGGGTGATGTCAGTGGTTCCGTCAACGTATTGTCCACCGGAATCAACAAGATACAGCTCGCCCGGCTTAATGGCGCGGTTCGTACCTTCGGTGACACGATAGTGGACGATGGCGCCGTTTGGGCCAGAGCCGGATATCGTGTCGAAAGCGATATCCATCAATGCATTTGTCGCGCGACGGTATCCTTCAAGTGCTTTGGCGGCAGAGATCTCGGTTTCGCCGCCTTTTGCCGCCTGACGGTCAAACCAGGTCAAGAATTCGACCATCGCGGCTGCATCCCGCATGTGTGCCTTGCGCGTCGATGCAATCTCGGTCGCGTTCTTTCGTGCCTTCGGCAGGATGCATGGGTCTTCGTCGAATGCGATATCAATGCCGTTTGATTTCAGAATATCCGATACGGCCACTGGCGCGCTTTTCGGGTCAACGCGCACAACGCCCTCTAGTTTGGCGAGTTCGCCTTCAAATGCGTCCCATTGAAACTGATCAATGTTGGGATCGGGCCCCAGATGCGCAAATTTTTCGATATCAGAGAATAGAGAAACGCGGCCTGTGTCGAAGAGAATTGCGAAGGCGTGGACGATCGGATTGCGCGGAATGTCCGACCCGCGAATATTCAAAAGCCAGCAGATTGAATCGGGAAGGGTGATGACCGCTGCGGATTGACCAGCCGACTTGATTTTCTCGGCGATCCTTTCGCGCTTATCGTTGGAACTCTCTCCCGCCAGTTCAAGGTCCAAAGACAAAACCGGCTCGGCGGGGCGCGGAGGCCTGTCATCCCAAATGGCGTCGATCAGGTTTTCGGTCGCAACCATTGTTCGCCCATCGGAAAGGGATTTCGTTACTTGCTTAATTTCATCGGCCGTATGAAGCCACGGATCGAAGCCGATCTTCGCATTTTCCGGCGAATGCTCATTCAGCCATGGTCCAAGTTTTGTCGCAGGCCAATCAACGGGTGTGAACGCATCTGCAACTTGGTTGCGGACCTGAAGCGTGTAACGACCATCCACAAAGACACCGGCGTGCTCGCAGGTAACGGCCGCAAAGCCCGCGGATCCGGTGAAGCCCGTCAACCAGGCCAGGCGTTCATCGCAAGGGGCTACGTATTCGCCTTGGTGGGCGTCGGCCCGTGGCACAACGAATGCGTCGAGCTTCGGTTTGGCCATCGCTTCACGCATGGCGGCTAGTCGAGGCGGCCCTTGCTCCGGTGATGTCGTGGCCTCAAAGCTTTGGAACATCAGCTGGCCTTCTTGATGCCAAGCATCCGCGCCCGCGCGCGCGGGTCACTATCAAACAAGGCGGCCAACTGTTCAGTCATTGCTCCAGCCAACTGGTCAACATCAGTGATCGTGACCGCACGCTCGTAATAACGCGTAACATCATGTCCAATTCCGATGGCCAGTAGCTCTACCATCTTGCGACGTTCGATCATCGCAATCACGTCGCGCAGGTGTTTTTCCAGATAATTCGCGGGGTTAACGGACAAAGTTGAGTCGTCCACCGGCGCACCATCTGAAATAACCATCAGAATACGGCGGGCTTCGCGCCGTCCGACAAGGCGGCGATGCGCCCATTCCAGCGCTTCGCCATCGATGTTTTCTTTCAGGAGGCCTTCTTTCATCATCAGGCCCAGATTGGTCCGGGAACGACGCCAAGGCGCATCCGCTGACTTATAGATGATGTGCCGCAAGTCGTTTAGGCGACCCGGAACCTGGGGGCGTCCATCCTGAAGCCAAGCTTCGCGGGCCTGGCCACCCTTCCATGCACGGGTCGTGAAGCCAAGGATCTCGACCTTGACGTTGCAGCGCTCGAGCGTGCGAGCAAGGACATCAGCACAGATGGCAGCGATGGAAATTGGCCGACCGCGCATCGAACCAGAATTGTCGAGCAGCAAGGTTACGACGGTGTCTCGAAACTCGGTGTCGCTTTCTTGTTTGTAGGCCAATGGCACAGTGGGGTTGGCGACGATCCTTGCCAAACGTCCGGCATCAAGGATGCCTTCCTCAAGATCGAAAATCCAACTCCGGTTTTGTTGTGCCATCAACCGCCGTTGTAGCTTGTTCGCCAAACGCCCAACCGCACCCTTAAGCGGGTCCAGTTGCTGGTCCAGGTACGCGCGAAGCCGTTCAAGCTCGGCAGGCTCGGCCAAGTCCTCGGCGTTGATTTCTTCATCAAATTCAGCGTTGTAGACAGCATAATTGGGGTCAGCTTCGCTGATTGGCATAGGCGGCGGTGGTTCCATTTCGGCTTCGCCGTCTGGAAGTTCCGCTTCATCTCCCATTTCCATATCGGACATGTCGTCCATGGAAATCTGAGCCTGCGATGCGTCGTCTTGGGCATCCTGGCTTTGCTCGGGACTGGCTTCCGATGCGTCTTCGCTTTCGCCGTCTTCGTCGCCCGTGCTCTCAGGGTTTTCGTCTTCTTCGGCTGCCTCGTCTGACTGATCGTCTTGTTCATGATCGTCGAGATCAGGGTCGTCGCCTATCTGGTCGCCATACCCCAGAT
>JAPPOI010000366.1:596-15681 GCA_028818055.1 Boseongicola sp. | reverse complement strand
CGTGGCAACCACGGCTGGCGGTGTCAAACTGCTTCGGGTTGACGCGCTATACAAACACGGGCTTCGCGAAATGGAGCGGTTGGTTCAGCCATCTTCAATCGGTGGAGCCGGCCAAAGGGCGCGTCGGTTTCGACGCCAAGGTGCCTATGTCGCCTGGATATTCTTCATGCTTTTTGCCACCTCGATCGCGGCCATTACCGTGCTGCGGGCGCTGGCTGGGCTCAGCTTTGATGAGGCACTGGTGGTGGCGACTGCCACGCTTTCGACCACTGGCCCATTGGTCAATGTCGCGATGGAAAATCCCATCCCTGTGTCCCAGTGGGATCCCACGATCAAGGCAGTCTCAAGCGCTGCCATGGTGCTTGGCAGATTGGAGACCTTGGTGATCATCGCGCTGCTCAATCCCGAGTTCTGGCGGTAATTGAATTCGGGCGAAAGCGCGCGATTGATATGGGTCCGATGCGGCCCTTTTTTGGGGCTTTTCATGTTGATGAACCGCCTGCATAGTGTGCGCGTTACGAAGCGGCTCCGTAAGCCGTGTGACAGCAAGAAAAAAGGCAATAAAACTCATGGCTTCCGATCGACAGAATTTGCAGGATGCTTTTCTAAATCACGTCAGAAAAACAAAAGTTCCGGTGACGATCTTTCTGATCAATGGCGTGAAACTTCAGGGCGTTATCACTTGGTTTGACAATTTTTGTGTCTTGTTGCGCCGGGATGGCCAGTCGCAGCTAGTGTATAAGCATGCGATCTCGACAATCATGCCAGCCCAACCCATCAACCTGTACGACGGCGAAGAGTAATCGTGAACGAAACGGGCGCGCGCGTAACCCGCGCGCTGGTTCTGCATCCCGACATCGCGGGCGATGACGGCGGACGCGACGCGTCTTACGCCCTTGAAGAAGCTGTGTCCCTTGCCGCGGCACTTCCGGAAATTGAACTGATTGGCGCCGAAGTTGTCCGGCTTGCGCGACCCAGTCCGGGTATGTTGTTCGGCAAAGGTAAAGTAGCCGATCTGGCGGAGCGCATCAAAGGCAATGAAATTGATCTGGTTTTGATCGACGGCCCGGTGACGCCGGTCCAGCAACGAAACCTTGAGAAAGCCTGGAACACCAAACTGCTGGATAGAACCGGATTGATCCTTGAGATCTTCTCGGATCGTGCAGCGACACGGGAGGGCGTCCTGCAAGTCGAGATGGCGGCGCTTAGCTACCAGCGGACCCGACTGGTACGGGCATGGACCCACCTTGAACGTCAAAGGGGTGGCCTTGGCTTTGTGGGTGGACCCGGAGAAACCCAAATCGAAGCTGACCGCCGTGCCATCGACGAGCAGTTGACCCGTCTCAAGCGACAGCTTGAAAAAGTCGTCAAGACGAGAACGTTGCATCGGGCGGCGCGCGCGAAGGTGCCATATCCGATTGTTGCGCTCGTCGGTTACACAAACGCCGGCAAGTCAACGATCTTCAACCGGCTGACCGGAGCGGACGTTCTGGCCAAGGACATGCTGTTTGCAACACTTGATCCGACCATGCGGGCCGTGACGCTGCCAAGCGGGCAAGACGTGATCTTAAGCGACACCGTGGGATTTATCTCAAACTTGCCTACCGAATTGGTCGCTGCGTTTCGAGCGACGCTTGAAGAAGTTTTGTCAGCAGACGTCATCGTTCATGTGCGTGACATCACCCATCCGGAAACTGATGCGCAGTACACTGATGTCATCGGCATTCTCGAAAGTCTGGGTGTCGACGAAAATCGCGAAACGATCGAGGTTTGGAACAAGGCCGATCTGTTGCCCACAAAAGAAAAGCAGGCACTCGAAACCACAGCCGGGCGTCAAGAGAACACAGTTGTCGCCTCAGCGCTTTCTGAAAGCGGGTTGGAAAGCCTCATGGCGGCCTTGAATGTGTCGCTGGACCGCGGCCGGCAAACAGAGGAGCTGGTTTTGTCACATGCCGACGGACGGCGCCGCGCTTGGCTGTACGAACAGGGTGTTGTGCAGAACGAGACCGAAATCGACGACGGAACGCAGCTCACGGTAAGATGGTCCAAAATCCAAGCCGAGCGCTTTCACAAGCTGTGAGGCTCAGTTCACAGGCGTCAGCGTCATAACCCCGACCGCACCCGCCCGCGCCAAATCGGGATCAAGAGTCATAGGAATGTATTCGCCGCGACGCCATAGCTCGCCCAGATCGTCGTAGTGCCGGCTCAGTGGGTGCCCACTCTGACCAGTTGAAATCACGAAAACCGAGCTGTCCGGGTCAGCGAAGTCATACACACCCCGGTAACCCGCACCATGCACGTTCAAGAAAGGATCGGGATCGGTTCCGATGGTTTTGGCGCGCAAAAGCGTGTTGTCGCCGCCGCTGGTGGATTGGCGAATGTTCACAATCCACGAGAACCAAGGGACTTCGCCCAGAACGGTGTGATCATGGGTGGCTTGGTGCGCATCGCCCCAGCGCAGCGATTCCAGAGCGGTGCCATAACGTTCGTCGATCCAAAGAAGTGCATCGTCAAGCGCAAGGCGTGCGATCTCGGTACAGGTCTCGACGGGAGCGGACTGAACAACGTCGCACCAAACCCCGGCACCATCGACATCGCGATAAACACGCTCAAGGAAAACTGCCTCTGGATGTAGGAATTCCTGAGATAGCGGGCCCAACTCGTCCTGAATGATCCGTTGCTGAAGCTCGCGCAGCCAAACGGCGTAGATCAGCGGCTCGGGCAGGTGCTCGTTCATTTCTCCGTTCCAGGCCGCCAATAGATCCAACGCACGCTTGCGTTGGCGTTCGGCGGTCCCCTCTGGCGCAGCCTCGCTGGTGAACCATAAATCGCGACCAACCAAGGGAAGCAATGTGCGTGCCGTTGTTGATACCGTGTCAAGTTGTGCTTCAATGAAGCTTTCGCGGGTGTGAACTTCGCGCGATTGCATCAGACGTTCCCATCTTTGGATACGTTGGGTATCACCCCATTCAAAGCTCACGTGAAACGGGAACGGTCGATCTGTCGTTTTGTTGTTGGTGTTTCCGACAATGCCGCCTTCGGGGCTGATGTACTCGGGGTTGGCAGAGTAATTCATGACACCTTGCCAACGGTTGCTGGCGATCCAGCCCGGAGCTGGAAGACGGCCTTTGGTCTGATGGGCAGCTGACCGGCGCGGAATTTTTCCCAGAACCTTCATGGCGATGCAGGGCTCGTCTGCAAGTGTCAGGTTCATACCGGGTGCATAGTATGCTTCGCCGGCTTTTAGAGCTTCGGAAATGGACGATGACCGCATGATACCGAGCACGGACTGAACCGTAGTGTCATTTGGGCTGAGCGCCGTCCACGACAAGCTTGTGACATGCCCTGACGGGGTAATTGACGCCAAATCGTAATGTGTGCCGGGCAAAACGGGCCCGTTGTCCGACCACCTCAGCTTCAGATTGATGGGGTCGGCGTCTTTGACGTTGATGATCGACGTGCGGTTGATCAAAGGTTTCCAGCCGTCCGTCGTCAGAACTTCCTCTGGATTGTCGGGGTTCAGTTTTTCGATGAACACGTCCTGATCATCTGCATAAGCATACGTCAGTCCCCATCCAAGTTGATTGGATCGACCAACCAGAATTGTTGGCGCACCAGGAATTGTCCCGCCAATTACTCCGCCTGACTCCAACTCTAGGCGAGCCAAATACCAAATGGACGGAGCGGTAAGACCAAGATGAGGGTCATTTGCCAACAGCGTGCCCCCGGCCGCCGACCGGGCAGGTGCTGCGGCCCAGGCGTTGGAAGCGCCTGACAAGGGTCGAGGAGCTACGGGAGATAACCGATTGTAAGGCTCGGGTGGTCGGGCGGCGTAATTCGGGATGATGCCGTCAAACAACGCGGCGTACTCGGGAAGGGCAGCAATTGCGGCGCCCTCGGTATCGGGAAGGATGTCTAAGACGCGTTCTTGGGGCAAAGCCAAACTGACCCGTGCTCGAAGAACCTCGGCTTCCAGATGCCCGGCAAGGTTCAGCGCCATGAGCTTACCAATGGAAAGACTGTCGGCTGGTTGCCAGGGCGCGATTGCGGGCTCAAACAACCAGAACTCGGGCGCCCCGCGGCCCCGCGAACCTTCGTTCACCTGCATCAGCCACGTGTTCACCCCAGCGGCATACGCGCGCAAAGCACGTTGGGTGTATTCGTCCTGAGCGGCCACCGATTGAACGGCGAGCGGATAAAGGTCCAAGCGTCGCAGCAGTTCATCGATTTTAGCCGTTGGGGTGCCAAACAGCTCACTCAAGCGACCTTGAGCTGTGCGTCGCAAAAGCAGCATCTGCCATAGCCGATCCTGAGCGTGGGCCATCCCAAGGCCGAAGTAAACGTCGGTGTCCGTTTGACCGAAGATATGTGGCACGCTCGCGTTATCCCTTACGATCTCGACGGGCGCGGAAATACCAGCAACCTGAAAATCCTCGTTGTAGTCGGGGATCGAACGGGAGAAAAACCAATACAACAAAACACCTGCCGCGACGCCAAGCAAAAGCAAGGCTGAAGTTAATCTGACAAGCCAGCGAAATAGGCGGAGCATGCGTGATCGTGTTGACTGTGGTTCCCGGTCCTTTAGGTAAAACGCGGTGGCAGGCCAAACGCAAGGGAGGATCCGATGGCAAACTGTGCATTTCTAGGATTGTGGGTCATGGGGTACCCGATGGCCGGGCATCTTCAGGCGGCTCGCCCTCCTGTACCCGTCTCCAATCGGACCGGTGCCAAGTCGGCGGCATGGTCTGATCAGCACGGTGGCGGAAACGCCGCGACGCCGCGCGAAGCCGCAGCCGGTGCTGATTTTGTGATGGCGTGCGTCGGTAACGACGATGACTTGCGTTCGGTGTGTCTTGGCGATGATGGTGCTTTTGCTGGCATGTCGCCGGGCAGCGTCTTTGTAGACCACACAACCGTATCCGCATCTGTGACGCGCGAACTTTACGCAGCCGCCGACGCCCTCAACATTTCATTTGTTGATGCTCCGATTTCAGGCGGGCAGGCAGGAGCGGAAAACGCGCAACTGTCAATTATGTGCGGCGGCGATCAAGGCGCATACGATCGCGCCGAGCCTATCATGAACTCTTACGCAAAGATTTGCCGTCGTATCGGTGACAGTGGCGCTGGTCAGATGACCAAGATGTGCAACCAGATTGCCATCGCTGGACTGGTTCAAGGTTTGTCCGAAGCTTTGCACATGGCAGAAAAGGATGGGTTGGATGGCCGTGATGTTGTGGAAGTTATCAGCCAAGGCGCCGCCGGTTCCTGGCAGATGGCCAATCGGTATGAAACGATGCTGGACGACCATTTTGAACACGGGTTTGCGGTCGACTGGATGCGCAAAGACCTTGGCATTTGTCTGCAAACGGCCAATGAAACGGGCGCGAGCCTGCCAGTCACCGCATTGGTTGATCAGTTTTACAAAGACGTCCAAAAGATGGGCGGCGGTCGCTGGGATACATCCAGCCTTTTCAAACGGTTGCGGCATCTTGGGTAATTCCACGCGGTGACCAATCGCTGGTCTATTCTAGCGCTTCTGACTGCAGCTCGAACAGTTATGGCGTTCCAGTTTCAGGCTGTGGGCGCCATGGGGCCAGCCCTTGAAACAGCCTACTCGGTTGGGCTGGCCGAGATCGGGTTTGCCATTGGGCTCTACTTCCTGCCGGGCGCGGTGATCGCGCTTCCCGGTTCGGCCATTGGCGCTCGTTTCGGCGAGCGACCCGTCGTTGCCGTGTCTTTGGTTTTGATGGCATTTGGCGGCGGGATGATGGCCTTGTCCGAAACCTGGTCGATGTTCATCGCAGGTCAAGCGCTTGCGGGGATCGGCGGCGTCACTTTGAATATTCTCATGACAAAGATGGCGGCGGATTGGTTTGCCGGTCACGAAATCGCAACCGCAATGTCGATCTTCATCAACTCTTGGCCGCTTGGCATTGCGTTGGCATTGGTCGTCTTACCGCCCCTGATCGCTGCGTCGAGCATTTCAGCCGCGTTTTGGATGATCACGGCTTTGTCGGCCCTTTTTGCGCTTCTGGTTCTTGTTCTTTATCGAGCGCCCGCGCGTTCTACAGTTTCAACTGGAAGCCGAAGGCCAACGCGTAATGAGTCGTTTGCAGCCGTCCTTTCGGGTGCGGTTTGGGGCCTGTTCAACGCCGGTCTCGCTGTAGTCTTCGGTTTCGGTACTGCTTTGTTGGTTGAACAAGGAACGTCGCTGGAAAGTGCCGCAAGGATCACCAGCCTCGTTGTTTGGACGACGACAATAGTCAGTCCGTTTGGCGGTATCATCGCGGATAGGGTGCGAAACGTCCCGACGTTGATCGCAGGCGGTCTGGTTGCACTTGCTTTATTCACCTCGTTAGCCGGAATAACCGGCGGCGCATGGTGGTTTTTTGTTCTGATTGGAGTGGCCACCGGCACCGTTGCAGGCGCCATTATGAGCCTGCCTGCAACTGTATTGCCGGCTGAAACACGTACCATCGGAATGGGGCTTTTCTTCACGGTCTACTATGTCAGTTTCGTTGCAAGTCCGCCCTTGGCCGGCTTCATCTCCGATCTGACGGGACAGGCATCGACAGCTTTCTGGCTGGGTGCCGCATTCCAGGTTGCGGCCTTGGTAGCACTGATATGGTTCACGAAAACGGCGCGGAGGATGTCCGCGCCGTAACATAAGCATTGGTTTGTAAGCTTATGGTTTTATGGAATAATCCGCGTGTATTTTGTGCCTTCGACAGACGCCCCAGCCAAAAGCCCGGCCTGTCCGAAGACGACCGCCACCACAGGTGACAACACTGTTGTTGTTTCGGCGGACAAGTTGCCGCCCTGATCGTTCAACGCGTATTCGACGTCAGCACCTGCTGCCCATCCGGAAGAACTCCGGAACTCAGCCAAAGCCTCTTCAGTCATGAAGTACAGAACATGCGCGTACTGCTGTGCGCCGGCCTGAACACCGAAGCTGGCCTGAGCGGCCGAGTAATAGTCGACTGAGATGTCATTCACGCGAAGGGCGCCGCGCCCATAGGATCCACCAAATCCGAAACTGGCTTCGGTGATCAACGGCATCACCAGCATGCCAACCGATTTGTCGCGCAAATCCCGCGTGCCGGGGTAATTGACGTCTAGATAGTTCAACGCGGCGTCTACGCGCGCGTCCAATTTGGCAGCGCCATCGCTGCCGATACCGTTGCCGCAGGCGGAAAGCGCAAAAAGCGCTGCCGTGCCGGCAACAAGCGTGCGTCTTGAAAGATGTTTCATTGGGTTCCACCCTTGCTCGATCGTGGCCTCAAGTTGTGACCTTTTGTGGCCACTTGCACAAAGTATAGGGGAGCGGGCAGAAAGAGTCACCCTCTATAGTGCCAGGATCGGGGTCGCTACGCGGAATTCAGCGCTTCTGCGACGTCGGGTGCAAAATAGGTTAAAACACCATCGCATCCGGCCCGTTTAAAGGCCAAAAGGCTTTCAATCATGGTCTTGTCGCCATCAAGCCAACCGTTTTGAGCAGCCGCCTTGATCATCGCGAATTCACCGGATACTTGATACGCGAATGTCGGAGCACCAAAGGCGTCTTTGACCCTGCGACAGATGTCCAGATATGGCATTCCCGGTTTGACCATGACCATGTCGGCGCCCTCAGCCAAATCGCGTTCGACCAGCCTTAGGGCCTCGTCCGAATTGGCAGGGTTCATCTGATAGGTCTTTTTGTCGCCAACCAGCAGTCCTGTTGCGCCAACCGCGTCGCGGAACGGGCCGTAGAATGCGCTGGCGTACTTTGCGGCATAACTCAGGATGGCCGTGTCCGTGTGCCCAGCGCTTTCGAGAGCGTTTCGCATCGCACCGATACGGCCATCCATCATATCGGAAGGCCCAAGGATGTCTGCACCGGCATCCGCCTGTGCCAATGCCATTTTGACCAACGCCTCAACGCTTTCGTCGTTCAGGATAATGCCGTCTCGGACGATGCCGTCGTGACCGTTGATATTATACGGGTCGAGCGCGACATCGGTCATGACGACCATTTCCGGGACCGCTTCTTTAATCGCGCGGGTCGCCCGGTTGGAAAGGTTGTCCGGGCTCCATGCTTCTTCGCAGGCTTCCGTTTTCAATTCGGTTTCCGTGTAAGGAAACAGGCAAACTGCGGGAATGCCCAAATTCGCGGCGCGTTCGGCTTGCGCGACAATGCGGTCGATCGTCAGACGCGAAACGCCCGGCATTGAAGGAACCTGGGTTTCGTCGTTGTTACCCTCGCGCACAAACATTGGCCAGATAAGGTCATCTTTTGACAGCTGGGTTTCGGCAACCAACCGGCGCATGCCATCAAGCCGCTTGGTGCGGCGGAACCGAGTTGCAGGATGGCGACCAACTGACATCAGGTGCGGCCTTTCATTCACGATTGTGGTTTCTTTTGCGGTAACGGGAGCTTATGGGCTGGTCAAGTCTGCGGCGGTTTTCTAGTGTCCGCTGAAATTCTACTCAGGGGATGGTAGTGGATTGGTACGAGACCGTTTTCGAAGTGATCGACATGCGATCATTTTCGAACCTTTGGTACTGGATCGCGCTTGCGGTGCTGTGGTCTTCTGTCAGCCATTGGGTCCTTGGCGTTCCGTTTGACATGATTGTCCGGGCGCGCCGCAATCCCGATACCGATGCGATGCAGGACCTCAACGACCTGGTGCGCGTGAACAAGAACCGCATCCTTTACATCGCCGAAACGGCTGGAAGCTGGATCATGGTTTTTGGCTCGGCAACGATGACTGTGCTGGTACTGATGTCGTTCATGTATGATGTTGAATTTGCTCAAGCCACGTTCTTGCTCGTGGCGCCGATGTGCATTCTTGCGCTTTTGTCCTTGGGCACAGCACGCGTGATCGACGCGGCCGATCTGCAGGGTGAGGCCTTGATCAAACGCCTGATGCGCCATCGCTTCATCACGCAGTTGCTGGGTGTTATTTCGATCTTCATCACTGCGATGTTCGGCATGTTTAAAAATCTCTACGTCGTGCCGGGCGTGTTCTAAGACCGGTTGACAGCAGCTACAGGGCGGTTACGTCACCCACCCATGTCCCAACCCAATCACATCACGGTCGGCGGAGCGCCTGAAGGCTTCGACGCGACGCTGGTCTTGTCCGAATTGGACAAGAACGGCCGTGCTGTGTTGCACGTTGCGCGCGACGACAAACGAATGGCGGCCATGCGCGAGGCGCTGGCATTCTTTGCGCCGTCGATCCCGGTGATTCAATTCCCGGGTTGGGATTGTCTGCCTTTTGACCGCGTCTCGCCGAACGCGGACATCGCCGCCGCTCGAATGGCGACGCTGGCGGCACTTGTGCATGACATGCCCAAGCGGTTCATCGTACTGACGACGCTGAACGCTGTGACACAACGCGTACCGGCTCGGGAAATCCTGACCGAAGCCGCTTTCACGGCAACTGTGGGAAACCGCGTCGATGAAGCGGCGCTGCGCGCGTTCTTGGTGCGCATGGGTTTCGTGCAGTCTCCGACCGTGACCGAGCCCGGGGATTACGCCATTCGCGGTGGCATCATGGACATTTACCCACCCGGTGAAAGCGGCCCGGTTCGTCTGGACTTCTTCGGCGATGTCTTGGACGGTGCACGTCGCTTTGACCCGGTCACCCAGCGCACGACCGAAAAGCTGTCACAGGTAGAGTTTGCTCCTGTCAGCGAAGTTATTCTCGATGAATCTTCAATCACGCGGTTCCGGCAAAACTACCGACTTGAATTTGGTGCAGCCGGAACAGACGACCCGCTTTACGAGGCCGTGAGCGCGGGGAAAAAGCACGCCGGGGTCGAGCATTGGTTGCCGTTTTTCCATGAAAAACTTGAAACTCTGTTCGACTATTTGCCGGACGCGAGCGTTTTGCTGGATGATCAGATCACACCGGCGCGTCTGTCGCGTTGGGAAGCGATCGAAGATCAGTACGACTCGCGCCGCGAAGCGATGACCGCAAAGGGCAGGATCGACACGGTGTATAAACCGTGTCCGCCCAACCTTCTGTACCTTGATGATGATGCCTGGGGCGTGGCCACAAATTCTATTCGGATCCTGCAACTTTCGGCGCTTCCGCAACCAACAGGGCCGGGGGTCATTGACGCTGGCGGGCGGATCGGGCGTGACTTTGCACCGGAACGTCAGCAGGAGCAGGTCAGTCTGTTCGGATCGCTGGCCAGCCACGTGCAAAGCAAGCGGTCAGCCGGACAAGTGGTTATCGCTTCCTATTCGGAAGGCGCCCGAGAACGCCTGATCGGTCTGATTGAGGATCAGGACATCACCGGGGCAACCACGATCTCGGACTGGCGCGATGTGCCAGAGGGGACCGGCGGGGTATTCCTTGCCGTCTGGGCGCTGGAGCACGGGTTTGAAGGCCCTGACGGGCTGACGATTATCTCGGAGCAGGATGTTCTGGGCGACCGATTGGTCCGTGCACCAAAGAAAAAACGACGCGCCGAAAACTTCCTCACCGAAACGCAGACGCTCAGCCCTGGCGATCTGATCGTTCATGTCGATCACGGGGTTGGTCGCTACATGGGTCTGGAAGTTGTGGAAGCGCTTGGTGCTCCGCACGAGTGTATTTACCTGGAATATGCCGGTGGAGATCGCCTGTTCCTGCCTGTTGAGAACATCGAACTTCTCAGCCGATACGGACATGACGAAGGTTTGCTTGACCGCCTTGGTGGAGGCGCATGGCAGGCCAAGAAAGCCAAGCTCAAAGAACGCATCCGCGATATCGCGGATAAGCTTATTCGTGTTGCTGCAGAACGGCTTCTACGGAAGGCCGAGGTTCTTTCGCCACCCGACGGCATGTGGGACGCGTTTTCCGCACGTTTTCCATACGAAGAAACAGACGATCAGCTCAAAGCCATCAATGACGCCTTGGACGATCTTGCATCCGGTCGTCCGATGGATCGTCTGGTCTGTGGCGACGTTGGGTTCGGAAAAACCGAGGTCGCCATGCGGGCGGCCTTTGTGGCCGCGATGTCCGGTGTTCAGGTCGCGGTTATTGCGCCGACAACTCTTCTAGCGCGCCAACACGCAAAGTCGTTCCAGGACAGGTTCCGGGGCTTCCCGGTCGAAGTTCGGCAGCTTTCGCGGTTTGTCGGTGCCAAGGAGGCGCAAAAAACCCGCGATGGGCTGGCGCGCGGCACCGTTGATATCGTCATCGGAACCCACGCAGTTCTGGCGAAAACTGTGCGGTTTCAGAACCTCGGGCTGTTGATCATCGATGAAGAGCAGCACTTTGGTGTCAGCCATAAAGAGCGCCTGAAATCCCTACGCTCGGACATCCATGTTCTGACACTCACGGCAACGCCAATTCCACGGACATTGCAGCTTAGCCTGACCGGTGTGCGCGATCTGTCGATCATTGGCACGCCGCCTGTCGACCGGCTGGCCATTCGAACCTACGTCAGCGAATTCGATACCGTGACCCTGCGCGAGGCGCTGCTGCGCGAACATTATCGCGGTGGACAGTCATTCTTCGTCGTACCTCGCATCAGCGATCTTCCCGAAATGGAGGAATGGCTGAAAGATCAGGTGCCAGAAGTCACGTACGTCGTGGCTCATGGCCAGATGGCCGCGGGCGAACTGGATGACCGGATGAATGCTTTCTACGACGGCAAATACGATGTGCTTCTTGCGACAACGATCGTTGAGTCCGGGTTGGATATTCCGACCGCCAACACAATGATCGTTCATCGTGCCGATATGTTCGGTCTTGCGCAGCTTTATCAGATCCGCGGTCGCGTTGGCCGATCGAAAACCCGCGCTTACGCCTATCTAACGACCAAACCGCGCGCGAAACTTACGCCGCAAGCCGAGAAACGATTGCGCGTGTTGGGATCGCTCGACAGCCTTGGTGCAGGTTTCACACTTGCAAGCCAAGACCTCGATATACGAGGAGCTGGCAATCTTCTGGGCGAAGAGCAATCAGGGCATATTCGCGAAGTGGGCTACGAGCTTTACCAGTCGATGCTGGAAGAGGCGATTGCCAAAATCAAAGCGGGCGAACTGGAAGGCCTTTCTGATGCTGACGACCAATGGGCTCCACAGATCAATCTTGGCGTGCCTGTGCTGATCCCAGAAGACTATGTGCCCGATCTTGACGTGCGTTTGGGTCTTTATCGCCGTCTTTCGTCGCTTTCGACCAAGGTCGAATTGGAAGGTTTCGCTGCTGAACTGATCGACCGCTTCGGAAAATTGCCGAAGGAAGTGAACACGTTGCTTCTGGTCGTACGCATCAAGGCCGAGTGCAAGAAAGCAGGCATCGCGCGTCTGGATACCGGTCCAAAAGGTGCAACCATCCAGTTCCACAATGATAAGTTTGCCAACCCGGCCGGTCTGGTCGAGTTCATTCAGGACCAGCGTGGTTTGGCCAAGGTCAAAGACAACAAGATTATCGTGCGTCGCGATTGGAAGAAGAACAGCGACAAGATCAAGGGTGCCTTCGCTGTGGCACAGGATCTCGCCAAAAAGGCCAGAACCGCAGCCTAGTCAGTGGCCAGTTCCGGTTCGCGCAAGCGCCACATCGTCGCCAGTCCCAAGCCACAACAGATCAACGCGCCAAAGACAGCAGGGCGCGGCGTTCCGTCGAACGCCTGAGCAATGGGAACAGCGATGACAATGGCGACAATCGTTGAAATGGCCGACATCAACGATGCCGCCATCCCGGCGATATGGCCCAACGGCTCCATTGCGATGGCATTCAGGTTTCCTATCCCAAATCCCGCCATGCTGAAAATCGTGATCTGCCAGATAACGAAGCCAACAAACGTGATAGGTGAGGTTTGGGCAGTCGTCAAAAGGATCAACAGGTAACCCGCGCTCAGCGCGAACTGGGCGGAAAGCGCAACGCGAACAACGGCATGCATGCCGAACTTCATCACAATCGCTGCGTTCAAAATGCTCGCGAAGGCCGATACTGCGGCCACCGCTCCAAACCAGAACGGAAAACTATCACCCCGCCCAAACACCTCGTCGTAGAGTTGCTGAGAGGTCATCAGCGCCACAAACAGCATCGAGAACACCAGGATCTGAACGCTCATCGCCCGGGTCACGTACCCGTTCGTAATGATCTCTTTAAACCCTTCCCAAAGTTTGGCTGGGCGGAAAGGACGGCGTTTTTCCGGCGGATGCGTCTCATGCAGTCGAAGCGTCAGCCAAAGCATCGAGACGATGGAAAAGACGGCAAAAGACACGAAAATTGCACGCCACCCGAATGCCCAGTTGATTGCTGCACCCAAGGTCGGTGCAAAGACGGGAACTAAGGTGAACACTGTCATGATCAGGCTGACGATTTTTGCCATCTGCCGACCTGAAAAGAGGTCACGCGTGATCGCCATTGCAACAACGCGGGGACCTGCGGCGCCCAGGCCCTGGAAAAACCGTGCAATCAGAAGAAGCTCGATGGACTCTGAAATGGCCGATACGAGAGCCCCAACAATATAGAGAGCGGCACCTCCGACAGCGACGGAGTGGCGGCCATAGGCGTCGCTCAATGGCCCCGACACAAATGTGCCCAGCCCCATGCCCAGAACAAACGTCGCAATGACCAGCTGAACCCGGTTCGGGTCGTCTGCGCTTAACTCTGACGCGATATCGGGCAATGCAGGAAGCATCGCATCGATAGAAAACGCGATGGTGGCAGACAGCATCGCCAGAAGCGCATAAAGCTCGATGCGCGGGATGGCCAGTTTTTCGGCTTCGGTCATGACGCGTCTTCGGCGTTCCGGGCGGCGACAAGTTCCTGAATGACCTGACTCCAAAGCTCAACCGGCTGTGCCCCTGGCACGACGTGCTGATTACCAATCACAAACGTCGGCACGCCAGTCACACCGCGTTCGCGGGCGTGCGCATCGCGGGCACGAATGTCGTCTGTGTCGGCATCGCTTTCAAACAGTCGCTCCATCATCGCGCGATCCAATCCGATATCCTCGGCGATCTGCAAAAGGACAGACCGGTCACCGATGTCCTTGCCTTCTTCAAAGTAGGCTTTGAAGAGTCGGGACACGGCAGCCGTTTGGCGCCCCTCCAAACCGGCCCAATGGATCAGGCGATGGGCGTCGATAGTGTTTGGCGTGCGCTTTATGCCTTCGAAGTTGATGTTCAGCCCTGCAGCCTCGGCTGCGTCGGCAATCTGTCCATAGACACGCACAGCGTTTTCTTTGCCACCAAACTTGGTCTCAAGGTATTCGCGCCGATCCATACCGCCTTCGGGCATATCGGGATTAAGCTGAAACGGATGCCATTCGATGGTGAACGGATGGTCATGATGTTTTTCAAGCGCGCGATCCAGCTTCGATTTGCCGATGTAGCACCAGGGGCAAATCGGATCTGAGATGATGTCGAGTTTGATCATGTTAGGTACCGTTTCGTGTGCGCAATCGCGCCCGCAATAACTTTCCGCCCGCGCCGCGCGGCAGCGAGCTGTGGTGATGAAATCGTCTTGGTTGCTTGTAGGATGCTAAATACTGGTTTGCATGCGCGCGCAAGTCCGCCTCGCTGATTTGTGTTTCCGCAGCATAGTGCAGAGCGACGATAGTCGTATCAGTCCCAAGGTGTTCGTCGACCGCCGCAGCGTCGGTTATGCCCGCGTGTCGGATCATGGCTTCTTCGACTTCAACCGGCGAAATCCGGTATCCGCCAGCCGTCAGGATGTCATCGCGGCGGCCGAGATAAGTAATTGCGCCGGCATCATCCATCTCACCCATATCCCCGGTTAAAAACCAATCCCCCTGAAACTTCGCTTTCGTCGCCTCCGCGTCCCGCCAGTATTCAAGCATGACGCCTGGGTCATTGCGGTCGACTGCGATTTGCCCCGGCTCTCCGCGTTTGACCGGACCATCATCGTTAAGAATCGCAATTCGGCGTCCGGGCTGGCCAAAACCCAAGCTGCCAGGTTTGGCAGGGCGTTCCGGCCCGCCGGATATGAAAGTTGAGCACTCGGACTGGCCAAAGGCCTCGTGAACATCTGTTGATGTTGCCTCGCGCCACTTTTTGGCGATTGGTTCCGGCAGCTTTTCACCCGCCGACAAGGCGTGGCGCAGCTTGGGAAGACTGGGAAGCTCGTCACGCAGC
>JAPPOI010000366.1:0-586 GCA_028818055.1 Boseongicola sp. | reverse complement strand
TCACGCAGCAATCGGCGGAACACGCCCGGAGCGGCGGCGAAAATGCTGGCGTCGTGACGTTTCATCAGCAAGGGCAGGGCGGCGATGTCGGTTCCCGCCTCAGGAACAACGGCAGTCGCTCCAACCGACCAAGGGTCCATCAAGCCAGTGCCAAGGGTATAGGTCCAGTTAAAGGCCCCAGCGTGCATCATGCGATCATCTGCTGTCAGCCCATACCAGCCCGTGATCATTGCGCGGCGGGCCCAGATCGCACGATGGGCATGCACAACCCCCATAGGCTTACCAGACGTGCCAGAGGTAAAGATGATATACGCCGGTCGCTCGGGTGGACCGAGAATTGGGGCCTTCAGTGGGCGTGAAGTTCTCAGGACATCTGGATCCAGAAACCCGCTACCGCGGCCAGCAATTGCCTTTGGCTCGACCACACGGATCAGTTTTGCAACTTCGTCGTTGGTCAGCATGTCCGAGGTTGGAATAGGCAAAATTCCCGCCGAAACAGCTGCCAGAAAAACGATTGGAAAATCGGCTGAATTGCCTAGTCGCAAGAGAAGTCGGTCACCCGGTCTCAAACCGGATTCGATCAGGC
>JAPPOI010000384.1 GCA_028818055.1 Boseongicola sp. | reverse complement strand
ATCTGGATGCCTCGAACCGAAGCTCGACCGCTGAATTCACCTTATTCACGTTCTGCCCGCCGGGTCCCGATGAGCGCATGAAATGTTCGGTCAGTTCCCAGTCTTCAATTTCGATGTTCGGCGTGACGCGCATGGATTTTCTATAAAAGAAGGGCCGCTGATAAGCGACCCTTCCGAGGTTCTTGGAGATGGGCCTGTTAGAGGTTGGCGGATGTAGCCAACGGCCCAATCAGGAATGTTTTGTCTTCGGGTCTGCCCTTAGACGACGGCCTCCCTGACTGTCCGGACACCTCTCTCCAATATCGCTCTAGACACTGGACCACCTCCTTTCGTTTGTTGCCGATGCTTAGGAGGTTGGCACAGATTTAGTGTCTGTCAACGAAAATCACGCTAGGTTTACGCCAATCGCTGAACAATGAGTCGAAATGGCACAAGGGCGATTAAAGCAATGGCAAGTTTCACGCCCCAGTCAGCAACAGCAAGTGTCACCCAAAGCGGTGCATCAGACCCAACCAGAAGAAATGGCGCCATATCCCATGCCCATGAAATCTCAGCGTCCGCTGCTTCGCCGAAAACCTTGATGCTCTCTGAAAAAGCGATCGTGAAAAACAGAGCTGTGTCCAAGGCCGAGCCGATGATGGTCGAAACCAATGGTGCAACCCACCATACTCCTGCCCGAAGTTTGTCGAAGACGAATACATCAACAAGCTGCGCAATCAGGAATGCGGTTGCGGATCCAACTGCCACGCGTAGTGCGACGGCGGCATAGGTGAAGCCATCTCCCTGCAGCATGATCTGCGTTCCGATCAGTGAGCAAATGATGCCGGTGACAAAGCCTGCAAAGATCACTTTGCGCGCAGGTCCCGGGCCATAAACCCGGTTCATGATGTCTGTGACCAAAAACGCAAACGGATAGGTGAATGCGCCCCATGTCAAAAGCCCGTCCAGCAAAAGGTACTGGACCAGTATGTTCGAGGCCACAACAATGGCGGCCATGGCAATAACGCCAGGAAGAATGCGTGTCATCAGTTACGTCCGTTTTTTTCCAAGGTGTTCGGCGACTTGGCCCCGTTTGAGGGGATGGCGGCGTCTAGCCGTAATGCGGTTACTCAGTCAAGCGAAACTCGACGAATTCGGTGGGCTCTCCGGTGCTACGATTGTTGTCTGACACAAGCGTCAATCGAAGTCCCTGATCATCATACCAAACCGAAATGCCCTCGAGATTTGTGAACTGGTCGCGTTCACTGGTCCAAAGCGCGACGTCTTCGGTACCATCCAAGTTGACCCGGCGAATGCGCGACCGCCACCAGGTACCAAGCTGCAGCTTTCGTTCCAGCAAGTACAGTTTGTCTCCCCGGTCAAAGTCCGCACCTACGATCGAAAATCCGTCGGCTTCTGGAAGATAGCCAGACACACTCCACGCCCCATTTTTCAACTGAAATATAGGAAACCCACTCTCAAGTGGGCGCTCGGGGAAGGTCACAATCGTCCCCTGGCTATCTATGGCAATGGCCTCAAGTTGGCGGTTCGACGCCAACTCGAAGAAAGTCGGGTGATCCTTTATCCGTTTGGCTGGGCTATTGGGGCCATCAAAAGTTGCAACACGGGCCCAACGCTCAAACGACACGTATTCGGTCCCGTCAGAAGCAATAGCTAACCCTTCTGCGTCCGACCAATCGCCAACACGACGGGCGGCCACAGGAAGGGTGTCTTTAGAACGAATTGGGTCTATCGCCGTGACTGCGACGCCAAATATCGCGTCTCCATCTCGTGCGATTTCTCCTTCCAGTCTCCAGCCAAGGTCGGTGACAGCGATGAAGCGTTTTCCGTCGTCCGTAACCTCAACGCCAGAAACCCCGTTAATCGCGGGAAATTGCCAGGCAAAGCGGCTTAGCTCGGTAAGTGTGTCAGCGCCAGCAGTGGTGGCAGCAGTGCAGATGCCTAGCGCGACAAGACTTGCGCGCACTGCGAAGGTAAATCGGCCATGACGTACTCGCGTCTTGGTTTCGGCGCTGGTGCATTCGGATCGGGCGGCGGGGGATTCAGGATATTCTCCACCCATTCTTCCGCTCCGGCACAGCCATCCCCAGCGGGTGGAGGTGCCTGATCCACACAATTTTTCGCTCCCCGCGGACAGGCCAAACGAACGTGGAAATGATAATGGTGCCCCCACCAAGGTCTGATTTTTCGAAGCCACGACCGGTCGCCCTTTTCATCCTTGCACATCTGAACTTTGGCGCCGGGAAACACAAAGATCCGAGCAACTGACTTGTCTTTCGCTGCAGCTTTCAACAGCTCATGATGCGCGCGCGTCCAATTGTCGTTGACATAGGCACCCTTCGCCCGTCGTGTCGAGATCGACGACAGGTTTTCTCGTTCCGTCCGCGTCAGGTTCAGCCGCTTCGGTGGCAACATCCAAATATCGACATCCAAGCCAATCTGATGCGATCGATGCCCTGTCAGCATTGGCCCGCCCCTTGGTTGAGATATGTCGCCAATGTACAGGCCTTCCCAGCCCGGCAACTTGGCCGCGAACTTGGAAAGTCGTTGGATATACTTGATCGTCTCTGGATGGCCCCAATTACGATTTCGGCTCAGGCGCATGGCCTGCCAGGTTGGTCCTGTTTCCGCCAGTTGAACGCCGCCTGCCAGGCATCCCTTGGCATAGCCGCCATGAGGCGCAACGCGCAGGCTGGACGCTTTCGATTTTGCGCCAAACAACTCTTTCGCCAATGGCTCTGCAGTCGCGACCGAAGCGCCTAGCGCAAATGCAATTAGGATAGTTGCGGTGCGTCGGAGTCCCATGTTTCTGCCCGATCTCCCTCTGCCTCAACCCAGCGTAGCAGAATAAGCCCAAGGAGGAAGAGTAAGATCAGTGGGGCAACGCCATACCGCGCATTTCCGCTGGCAATCGATACGAACCCAATCAATGCGGGCGCGAGGAAAGCAGTGGCGCGACCGGAAAACCCGTATAGTCCGAAGCTGCTGGTTTCCGATCCGGGATCCGAATGGCGTACCATCAACGTACGGCTGGCTGCCTGAAGCACACCTCCAAGTCCGCCAATCAAACAGCCACACAAGTAGAAGATCATATCCGGTGCCGTCGAGCCTTCGGCAAATGGAATGCCGTATATGCTTTCCCGGGTCATGCCCACGATCGTTGCACAAACGAACATCAGACCGATGATGCAGCCGATGATAACCGGCTTCGGGCCCGACCGACGATCAACGCGGCCACCGATTTGGCTGAACAAGGCTGCCGCCAAAGCGCTAACGATCCCGAAGACGCCAACTTGGGTGACCTCCCAGTCCAAAACCAAAAGGGCGTAGGTACCGCCAAAGCCGTAAAGGCCGTTCAACGCGTCGCGGTACAGCATCGACCCACCCAGAAAGCTTGCAAGCGAACGGCGGTCTTTCAGGGCGGCAATTGATCCACCAAGCGTGCGCAGAGCGTCGGCAACGGATGTCTGTGCGCTCGGCTGACG
>JAPPOI010000171.1 GCA_028818055.1 Boseongicola sp. | reverse complement strand
GGCTGAACGGTTGTAGGGGACTCCTACGGTGCATGCCAGATGGTTGTTGAGATTGGATAACTTTCTGGAAGGGGGCTGCGAAACGGGACGCCGAGCAAAGCATAAGCCGATGACTTCCGGGCGCTGGTTGGGATGGCAAACCGCCCTTGATGAGCCCGATTTTGTTCAACCCTGTGAGGCACCGGCACCGACGCCACCGGTAAGCGCACGACCGCGCCAGCTTTCCGTGACCCAGGTCGAAACCTGGATGCGCGATCCGTATGCAATTTATGCCCGGCATATTCTGAATTTACGGCCGCTGGACATCATCGATGCGGATCCGGGTGCTGCTGAGCGCGGCACGATGATCCATGATGCGCTGGACCGGTTTGTCCGCCAGTACCCAGACAAAATGCCCGCAAATGTGTTGCACGTGCTGCGCGAGACCGGAATAGCTGCCTTTGGCGATGCTCTTGCGCTTCCCGGCGTTTGGGCATTCTGGTGGCCACGTTACGAACGTATCACCGAATGGTTTGCAGAGATGGAAGCCGTTTATCGTCAGGACGTGCGTAAAACCCATACCGAAGTTGGCGGCCAGCTTAAAGTCGGGAGCGGTGAGACCGAATTTACCCTGATTGCAAAGGCGGATCGGGTCGATGAACTCTATGATGGAACGATCAGTATTATCGACTACAAGACCGGTGGTCCGCCCAGCACAACTGATATTTCGCTTGGCTTCGCACCGCAATTGCCACTTGAAGCGGCGATTGCCCAGGCGGGCGGCTTCGCTGGCGCCAAGCCGGCACCCGTGTCGTCTTTGGAATTCTGGCGGTTAAGCGGTGGTGATCCGGCAGGTGAGCGTAGACCTGCTGGCAAGGATATTGACGCCCTGGCACAGGCGGCCTTGCTGGGTCTTACGGAGCTTGTTGCCCGCTACAGCGATCCTGATACACCTTATCTGTCGCAGCCTGATCCCTCTCATGCGCCGGCCTGGTCGGATTATATCCATCTCGCAAGGGTATTAGAGTGGTCTTCAATTGAAGGCGGTGGCGAATGAGTACTCAATTGCGCCCGGACCCCGGATTGTCACAGCGGCGCGCCGCCGACCCATCGCGATCTGTCTGGGTTTCGGCTTCTGCTGGAACTGGTAAAACCAAGGTCCTGACAGATCGGGTTCTTGCCCTGCTTCTTGCGGGGACGCCACCTCACCGCATTCTGTGCCTGACTTTTACCAAAGCGGCGGCCGCGGAAATGGCGAACCGAATTAACCGATCTCTTGCGAGCTGGGCGATTGCAGGTGATGAAGAATTACGGACGGCAATAGCCGAGTTGACGGGAAAATCCGCAGCCGATCCGGTTTTACGGCGTGCGCGGACACTATTTGCCCAGGTGCTCGACGTCCCCGGTGGTATGAAGATTCAGACCGTCCATGCGTTTTGCGAATCGTTATTGGGGCGTTTTCCGCTTGAGGCTGGGTTGGCCCCACATTTCCAGGTGATGGATGAGCGTGAGGCGAACGAAATTCAACATGAGGCGCAGGCGCGCGTTTTGCCCAGAGCGCGCTATTCAGATGGATCACCGCTCGCCAGCGCCCTGGCTGAGGTAACCAGTTTTATTCATGAAAGTGAGTTCCTCGATCTTTTGAAGGATATGTTTTCTGAGCGCGGGCGGCTTGCTCGGTTGATGGCCCGTTATGGTGGCCTCGACTCTTTGACCAAAATTGTTTTTGAGAAGCTTGGCGTTCATCCGGAACAGACTGAAGATACTATCCGTGACGCCGCGAGTGTTGAAAGTGAGTTTGATCGTACAGCCCTGCAGGCGGCTGCAGCTGCTATGCTGCAAGGCAGCAAAACCGACAAAGAGCGTGGCGTGATCATAACGGAGTGGCTCGCCGCGGAACGCGCCGATCGTGCGCAGCGTTTTATGTCCTACGTGTCGGTCTATTTTACTCAAAAAGGTCCGCGACGGGCAAAGCTTGTAAACAAGGATGCCGCAGCGATAGAGCCTGGCGCCCCAGAAACCCTTGCCACGGAAGCGGCGCGGTTGGAAACCGTGCTGTTGCAAATTCGCAGCATTATCACGGCCCGGGCGACGGCAGCGCTGCTGCTCCTGGCGCAGTCGCTTTTGACTGCCTATGCACAGTGCAAGCGGGAGCGCGGACGGCTGGACTATGATGACCTGATTCTAGAGGCGCGTGCCCTGCTGGAAGCTGAGGGTGGTGCATCCTGGGTGATGTTCAAACTCGATGGCGGTATCGATCACATTCTGATCGACGAGGCACAGGATACCAATCCAGAGCAGTGGGAAATCATCGCCGCACTGGCGGAAGAGTTCTTTGCCGGTGAAGGCGCGCATGATTTGGAGAGAACATTGTTCGCGGTTGGGGATCCCAAGCAGTCAATCTACAGTTTTCAGCGCGCGGACCCCGAAGCGTTTGAGCGTATGCGCAGCTATTTCCGGACACGGGCGGCGCGGATCGGTAAATTCTGGGAAGACGTCTCGCTCGATATTTCTTTTCGGTCTGCGGCTTCTGTTCTTCAGGCGGTCGATACGGTTTTCGCGCAACAGGATGCTCGCCCCGGTGTCGTTGAACCAGATGACACGTTACACCATGAGGCGTTCCGGATCGGGCAGGCCGGGCTGGTCGAGCTTTGGCCACCTGTGGTTCCGGAAGAAGTAGAAGAGTTACAACCCTGGTCGCCGCCTGTTGTGGCGAGATGGGGGCAAGACCCGCAAACGCGGCTTGCCGACGGCATCGCTGCCCAAATTCGGGACTGGATTGATCGTAAGGAGAATCTCCAAAGCAAGAACCGGCCGATCCGCCCAGGCGATATCATGGTGCTGGTGCGCCGCCGTGGTGCTTTCGTTGAGAAGCTCGTTCGGGCGCTCAAAAGAAATGACATCGCTGTCGCTGGCATCGATCGAATGGTGCTGAGTGAACAGCTTGCTGTGCGTGATTTGATTGCGTTGGGTGAATTTTTATTGCTGCCGGAAGATGAGCTTAATCTCGCAACGGTGCTGAAGGGACCGATGATAGGCTTTTCGGAAGACGAGCTTTTCGATCTTGCCTATGATCGAGGTGATGAGAACTTATGGTCTGTGCTGCGTCGGCGTCGACTGGAAAATCCTGTATTCACGAAAGCCGCAGATGAACTTTCCGGCCTGCTGGCGCGGGCGGATTTCACGCCACCGTTTGAGCTTTTTGCAGATATTCTGGGTAATCGTGGCGGCAGGAGAAAACTGCTGAGCCGTCTTGGCGCTGATGCCAATGACCCAATCGATGAGTTCCTGTCATTGGCGTTTGAATTTGAACGCAATCAGGTGCCGTCCTTACAGGGTTTTTTACGCTGGCTTGATACCGGGGACGTCGAGGTTAAACGTGACCTTGAGCAGGCGACCCGAGATGAGGTCCGGGTGATGACCGTGCATGGCTCCAAAGGGCTGCAGGCGCCGGTCGTGTTTCTGCCGGATAGTTTGCAGGTGCCGAGCCAGGCACCTCGGCTTTTGTGGAA
>JAPPOI010000412.1 GCA_028818055.1 Boseongicola sp. | reverse complement strand
TGTCAGTACCGTTCCCGCGACCATGAAAACGACCATGGCGGCGCGACCACCCATTAACGTCCTGCTGGTCAAGCGGAGTTCTTCAACGGTCAGTCTGGCGGCCGAGGCCATTGCGGAATCGAGTGTTGAAAGTGCCGAAATCAGGAGTGAGACCAAAAGCGCTGACCAGACCCACCCTGGAAACATCTGCGACCACGTACCTATCAGCTGGTTTTCGTAATCTGCTCCGACAAGCGACGCCTGAATTCCAAACATCCCAAACGCGATAATGGTGAGTGTCGAAATCCAGAACGCGTGGAAAAACGACCGTCGCGTTGTGCGCTCGTCCGCCAGAAATCCACGATCCATCATCACCGGGTCATGTGCCGGGTAACTGAACACTTGGAGTGCCGCGACCAGCAAGAGGATCCACCCATTCGTTGAACCTGACGCTCCCTGCGCGGTCAGAACGGCGCCAAATGAAAATTCCGGTGACATGAGAAGCGCGATCCAGGCCACACCGAAAACAACAAGGAACAACATCATCTGGGCGACATCGGTTCGAAGGGCGGCCGATAAACCGCCCCACGCCGAGTATCCCAGCCCAATCGCAGCAACCGCCAGTATTGCAATCGTTCCGGCGCTTGATGTGTCGGGCAGCAAAGCCGCGAAAATCAGACCCACGACAATCAAGTTTGAGAACACCTCAGACAGTAGTCTTAGTGCAATCACGACGTTGTAAGTCGACGCGCCAGTTGCGCCAAACCGCGCTGTCAGGTGGTCCTGAACACTTGTGCCACCCTGTGCACGGATCCGGGCGACGATGAACCCACCGGTCAGAAACGAACCGTAGTAAGCAGCATAGGCAAGCGTTCCGGCGATACCGAAGAAATACCCCAATATCGCCGCGTTCATCAGGGAACGCGCGAAGATCCATGTTGTGACCTGCGACAACACCAGCGTCCAAAGCCCGGGAGCTTTTCCTGTTTCGGTCGCACCACCAAAAAACCCCTCAACGCTGGCGCGTCTGGGTGCAAAAGCGAGGCTCAGCGCGACAAAAGCCGCGAATACGGCGATGGTCCAAAATGCAATCATTGAAGTCTTCCCGCGACAAGTGGTGGTGCGCTGGTGCTAGCAACGCCACCACTGCACGGGAAGTCACGACTTCGAAAACTTCAGAGATTACACAGCGTTGTGAGGAAATGTCAGAGCGTGGCGTTTACTCCGCCGCCATCCAGAAGAATGTTTTGACCCACGATGAAGCCCGCGTGCTGTGAGCACAAGAATGCGCACATCGCCCCAAATTCTTCTGAGGTGCCGTAGCGGCCTGCCGGAATTGTCGCTTCTCGCTTCGCGCGGGCCTCGGCTGGCGAAATCCCTTCGCGCTCGGATACGCCTGCGTCCAGTGAAACCGCACGGTCAGTGGCATGGATTCCCGGCAACAGGTTGTTGATCGTGACACCTGCTCCTGCAACCTGTCGAGAAGTGCCCGCCACATACCCCGTCAAACCGGCGCGGGCAGAGTTTGAAAGACCAAGTACTGCCAATGGTGCTTTGACCGACTGCGAAGTGATGTTGACCACCCTGCCCCAGCCGCGGTCCATCATGCCGGGCACCAAAGCTTTGATGTATTCAATGGGCGTCAGCATGTTGGCATCCAGAGCCTTGATGAAGTCACTGCGATCCCAATCGGTCCACATGCCGGGAGGTGGTCCACCTGCATTGTTCACAAGGATATCGACACCGTCACCACAGGCCGCCAGAACTTGTTCGCGACCTTCTGGCGTCGTGACGTCCACGGCAACTGTCGTAACATTCACTCCGTGCGCTGCACGAATGGCGTCTGCACTGGCTTCAAGTGCCTCTGAACCACGTGCATTCATGATCAGATCGACGCCGGCTTCTGCCAACGCTTCGGCACACCCTTTGCCCAATCCCTTTGATGACGCGCAAACGAGCGCGCGTTTTCCTTTGATACCCAAGTCCATAATGAAACCTCCCGTGCGTTTGCACAGGAGGTAACCGTTTTTCCAGTCAGATCAAACCCTATTGCTGTTCAGCGATTAACCTGATGTCTACTCCAGTGAAAATGGACGATCCTGTGACCGGTATGTCATCTCCGGTTGCCAGAAAGAATTCAGCAGTCGTAGAATTTGGTCCGATGAACAGACCGGATCCGTCGCCGGATAGCGCTTCGCTCGCTGTGCCATCATTGTTGAAATCGACATTTCCGTCAAAGCTTACAGACAACGACCCACAACAGGCATTCAGATCTGCACTCACGTCGACGCTTCCAGAAATCGCTTGCGCTGGTGCCACCGGCAGTGTGGTCACGTCTTGTGCTATGTAGAATTCATTGGCGGTCCCGGAAATCTGTGCGTCCGGCGCAGTGAAATCGGCGGTCATTGTGATGGGAGATACGTATCCAGTAGGCGGAGGTGTTGTTACTGCTTGCGTGATGCCGATTACGCCCTCGTATGACGCGCTGTCAATTGCTGGAAGTGTGGCTAAAACTTCGTAGAACTCTGCCGCTCCGCCTGGATTCCTATTTGTCTTCGCTACGAGATCGGCAGTTGTTGCGCTCACCTCAGAAAATGGCGTCGAGTGGCTTACGCCGCCGCCCCCGCCGCCACATGCAGCCAGCGCCGCGCCGCAGACCGATAGAAAAACGAATTTTTTCATCATGGCTAAAGCCCCTCATTCCCTTGCCTAGAATTTACCCTGCAGGAATCGTCTGACAAGGATGAGTGGGAAACATAATCAAAACAGCGCCAAATCTGCCGATTTTGACGCTGTTTCGCAGACAATCGCGCGAACTAGCGGCAATTGTCGAATTTGGAGCGGTGTTCAGCCCATTGGAGCCATCATGAATGTCTCTTTGACAATTTTTCCGTTCTCGACTTCATACAAAGCAATTTCTTTGCCGGACCAGCGCTGACCATTGGACTTGTCGGTGACATCCATGCTGAAAATCATGCTGAACCGGTCACCGTTGATGAACGGTCCTTCCATATCCGCGCTGTGCAAGTCGAACGAACTGTTCCACCAATCATGCTTGGCCTTAATGGCTTCAACCCCGTGGGATACAGGGTCCATACCTTCCGGTGCCATGGGCTCAATTGATACGGCGTCAGGGGCATAGAGTTCATCAAGGCCCTGAGCTTCAGTTTGGTTTTGGCAGTGCTCGCAGAGCTTCTGAGCAATTTCTTGGGTGTTCATCGAAATCTCCCTCTAAGTATCTGCTCGATCATTGAAAAATGTTCTTGTTATGTTCCCACTGTCGCATTTCTCTTATCTTCGGTCAACCAATCGTTCACACACGATTGCGTGCGTCGCCTGCGCTGGCTATATCGCGCCCATGTTAGACGCGTCGACGAACCAACCAGACCTGCCCGCCGAGATCGCTCGGCGCCGGACTTTTGCAATTATCTCGCACCCGGATGCGGGCAAAACAACCTTGACCGAAAAGTTCCTGCTGTACGGTGGTGCAATCCAGATGGCCGGTCAGGTTCGCGCCAAGGG
>JAPPOI010000378.1 GCA_028818055.1 Boseongicola sp. | reverse complement strand
ATGCACAGACCGGTCATGAAACGCATTGCGTACAATGCGGACGCGTCGATTATGATCATGTGGCTGAGAATGCCGATTGTTCCAAGCGCGGTGAATGCGGCAAAGGCCCTGCTGTGACCAACGCCTCCCATAAGCCGCGGCGCCCACCAACATCCAATGAAAAAGCCGATAAAATGCGCGGAACCCAACAAACCGATCTGGCTTTTTGCAAAGCCCCGATCCAGGCCCGCGATTGCATCTAGCGGAGCGACACCACCGGACCCGAGCTGCAGAAAAACAACTGACAAGAAAAGGGCAGCAAAGGAAATCAGAAGGCGCATAGCCGAAGTGACTCTTGAACTTTAGTTTTGGGTACGCTGCCCTGCGGCAGCACACTTGTCAGAATTCGACATCCCAACGACGAGTTTGATTTATAATGCGCTTAGATAGACCGCAGTTTGTTGCGTTGCATCAAGGTCTTCAAAAACGCGTTTCTCTTGTTGTTTTGTTCGAATGAAATTGTCGATCAGCTGAGGGTCGAAAATGGACTCATTTGTTTTTTCTTGGAACAGATCAAGCGCGGCATCCCAGTCGTTCGGAACTTCTTCCAGCTTCTGTGAATACGCATCCCCAACCACAGGTTTGGGCGGCTCTTTTTCAGTTTCAATTCCATCCATCGCCGCGCCGAGTATCGCAGCCAAAAGCAAATATGGGTTTGTATCCCCTCCAGCGACGCGGTGTTCGATCCGTCGTGCGGCATTGGGTCCGCCAGGAATGCGCAAAGCTGTCGTTCGATTTTCGTAGCCCCAAGCAATTCCGACGGGTGCATGTGACCCCGGAACTAATCGTGTGAAACTATTTGAGTGTGGGGCGAAAATTGCAGTGTGTGGAGCCATCGCGTTCAGCAAACCAGCCACCGCGTGACGCATGATATTGCTTCCCTGATTGGTCCCATCATCAAAGACATTCTTGCCATCAAGATCGACAACCGAGAAATGTACGTGCAGCCCGTTTCCAGGCTGATCGGCGAATGGTTTAGCCATGAAAGTTGCGGATAACCCGTGCTTTCGTGCCAATCCGCGAACGAGCATCTTAAAGAGCCACGTATCGTCCGCGATCTTTAGGGCGTCGCCATGTTTCAGGTTGATTTCAAACTGGCCGGGACCGCCCTCTGAACTGGCCGCGTCGGCACCAATTCCCATCAGCGCGCAACCTTCGTAAAGATCAGAAAAGAAGGGTGAGAATTCTTCCAAGGCATCCAATGACAGGATTTCGCCGCTCGACAATCGGCGTGCTGACAAGAGGGAGCGTGGCGGTTTCAATTCGTTTGCAGACGCATCAACCAAGTAAAACTCAAGCTCGGTTGCTGCCACGACATTCCAACCTCGAGAACTGTATCTCTCCATCACGCTTTTCAACGCATGTCTTGGGTCGCCACTGAACGGAGTGCCACCTTCCGAAAACATCGAGACAGGCAACAATGCAGAAGATTTCTCCAACCACGGCATGGGCACAATGCCCCTTTCGGTAGGTTGAAGGATGCCATCTTGGTCGCCAGTTTCGAATACCAACGGACTGTCTTCGATGTCATGTCCAAGCAAATCAACGTTTAGCACCGAAAGGGGCATTCGCGCTGTACCAGCCAAAACCTTATCAGCATGCGCGCCAGGAATTTGCTTGCCGCGTGCAACACCGTTCAAGTCAGGGGCGGCGTAGAACACGCTCGTCGTGTCGGCATCAATTTCGTGGTGAGACATGTTGGCTAGCGGATTAGTTGCGGGCGGTAGCGCAGGCGTTTGGTTTGCCCCGGCAAGTGACGGTTCAAGTGGCGGTTCACCTTGCCGAATACGCCAATGATGACAAGCGTGAGCAGCACGAAGTAGAACGCGGCAATCGGGTAGGGCACGAATGGGTTGAATGTCTTATCAGCAAAATAATTGGCGTAGTAGAGGACATCCCCTTTTTGCCGAACGGCCGGAAAGCCCGAGAAGAACACCAGCGTCGTTGCCTGGAACAAAAAGATGGCTTCATTCGTATAGGCAGGCCATGCAAGTCGCATTGTCGTTGGCCAAGTGATGCGCCGGAACCGTGACCAGCCTGACATGCCATAGGCGTCCGCAGCCTCAAGATCTCCGCGCGGAATAGTTCGCAGTGCGCCGTAGAAAATTTCACCCGAGTAGGCGGACGTATTCAAAATCAGCACAAACAGTGCACCGGCTTGAGCTGCCGTGAGCCAAGGCAGAATGCCGGCTTGTTTCATGGCCAAGAAGGTGAAGTAGGCCAAGAAGAACTGGATGAATAGCGGTGAGCCGCGGAAGATGAAGATAAACCATTCCGCCGGTTTTTTGAGCCAAGGGTTCGAACTGGCCTTGGCAACCGCGACGGCATTCGCAACGAAGAACCCGATGATCAGTGCCAAAATGCCGAAGTATATGTTCCAGATCACTCCTGAACCGATCAACGTGAATTGCTGGCAAAGAGTGAAGTCATCGCGCGGCAGAACACGTTCCCCAATGCCAATGGATCGAAGCGCGTAGGCTTGTATGGCTTCGACACACGTCATGTCGAGACACCAGCAATGGCTTGCCCGTGCGACAGGCGTCGGGTGATACGGGCAAGGACTTTTTCGGAGGCCCAGGTGCACAGTAGGTAAAACACCATCAGCGCAAGGAAGTACCAAAGGCGCCAGTCGCCGTGCGGATAGTCAAAAAATCGCGATGCTTTGGTCGCCCCAAGTTCGCGGGCCCAGTAGACGATATCTTCGACGCCCAGAAGGAACAGCAAAGGTGTCGCCTTAATCAATATCATCCAGATGTTTGACAGACCGGGCAGCGCATAAATCCACATTTGCGGTACCAGAACCCGCCAAAACGTCTGGCGATGTGACATCCCGTATGCTTCGGCGGTTTCAAGTTGCGCCCGTGGCACTGCGTTCATGGCGCCGTACAACACGTTTGCAACGAAGGCCCCGAAAACAATCGAAAACGTCACGACCGCAACGCCAAATCCGTAAATTTCATGCACGAACTGTGGTGATGTCGATTTCGGAATTTTTGCATCCGGACAAACAATGAAATTTGCGCCTTGGCGAATTGGGTCGGTCCAATCGGGGCAAACTATCTGATGCTTCGACCACTCCAGCGCCTGATCAAGCGCGATCACGAAGAACAGGAAAAACAAGATGTCAGGGATGCCGCGCACCATAGACGTGTACGCTTTTCCAAGAACCCTAAATGGGAAAAAAGTGGAGCGGGATGCGACTGCGCCGGCAAATCCGAATGCAAGTGAAGTTGGTGCCGTCACCGCCAAAAGCACCAAGACAACAACCACACTGATGTACAGGTTCATGTGGATGCCGGTCGTGAAGTAACAGGCAAACCATTGGAACGTGGCAAGTGTGTCGGGATCGGTGCAAAAGCTGAACATCGTCGGCCGGTTCTAAGATCTCGACCGCATAGGACGTTGTTTTGGCTGAAAGCTCAAGGCGATACCTTCGCACAAAAGAAAAGGGCCGCACTTGGCGGCCCTT
>JAPPOI010000012.1 GCA_028818055.1 Boseongicola sp. | reverse complement strand
CGATATGGGCGTTGGTTCTGATCTCCGAGAGGTCAAGAAAGCCGACGGTTACAACGAGACCCGATAAGAGATTCTCTCCATGATCTGGGACATGGAAGAGGAAATCATGGGCCGGGCGGAGGAAGCTTAAATGATTGGTTTGATTATTGTCTTCGTCTACGTCGCCATCTTCGTCGTGGCGTTCTTTGCGGTTAAATACTTTGTCCAGCGGACAATGACCGACTTCACGTCGCTGAAAACCGTTACTTTTGGTGATGAAAGCGCTGTGCGCCCAAATCGGATTGCTTCGGTTGTATCCGTGTTGACACTGTTCCTGATCTGGGGATCGTTTACAGGGTCATCTCTGTTACCAAGCTTCTTGCATGCACCCGCTCCGTTCGTTGGTGATACCTCTTTCACCTACACGCTTGAGGATGCAAACGGGAACCAAGACGACGCCACGGTCTTCGTGCAGGTTAGCGGATTCGGGGAAAAGACCGAAAAGTTCGAAGTCGATCCGGGCGACGGTTTTGCGAAAGACGACGCAATCAGCATGACGGCATCGCGCTCTACAACCATCATCTTCGACAACAATGATGAGACCACGCGTAAGGACGGTGCAAAGATCGTTGCCATCGACGGGGTCGCAATCGGGGATGGAGACATTCGAACCGACAGCGGCCGTTTTGCTCTGACCGCAAAGGGTGCCATCAGCTACACCCCTCCGACTGGATTGCAGATGGAGCCGATCTGGCTGCCACCACCGGAATCCGTTCTGAGCCGGGTCAAGGAGATCTTCAACGAAGGCTACCGCGACAGCACGCTGATGGAACACCTCGGATGGTCGCTTTTCCGAGTGATCGCGGGCTTCTTCTTCGGTGCGCTGATCGGAATTCCACTGGGATACGCCATGGGTCTTTCGGACTGGTTCCGTGGCTGGTTTGACCCGATTGTGGAGTTCATGCGTCCGGTGCCACCACTGGCGCTGATCCCGCTGATCATTATCTGGTTCGGGATCGGGGAAACCGTCAAGATTATCCTGCTGTTCCTTGCCGCGCTTTGGATCATGGCGATCGCGGCGCGAGCGGGCGTATCTGGCGTTGCAATATCCAAAGTTCACGCGGCGTATTCGCTTGGTGCCTCAAAGTGGCAAATCATGCGCTACGTCATCGTTCCCAATTCGCTACCTGAGATCTTCACAGGTGCGCGCGTTGCAATGGGCGTCTGTTGGGGCACAGTTGTTGCGGCGGAACTTGTCGCAGCCGAGATGGGTGCTGGCATGATGATCATGGTCGCGTCCAAGTTTCAGCTGACTGACATCGTGATGATGGGCATCATCCTGATTGGTATCATTGGCTTTGGGATCGATATTCTGATGCGCAAAGCCGAGAACTATCTCGTGCCCTGGAAGGGTCGCGTTTGATATCCTTATGAATATACCAATGAAAAGGAGCGCTCTGGCGCTCCTTTTTTTCAAGCGCGTTGAGCTACGAGCGCCAGACAGTCTCCCATCCCGATCAACCCGGGGAAATGGCGTGCGGCAAATATGCCATCGATCTGGGCTGGCACGATTTGCGGCGCCTGCCCGCTTCGCTCAGTTGACCAGACACGAGCGATTGGATCGCCTACACGTAGATCGTCGCCAAGTTCGACAAGGTACTCGATCAGACCAGGTTGCTCGGAAATGTGGAAACAACCGTCTGCTGACGTGTCGATATCAATAGAAGGCCCCATCTCTGGGACACCCGAAAGAATTCCCGCGTGTTTCAAAACATTGCGAACGCCTTTGCGCGCGATGCCAGCGGTGCGCGAGGTGGCCGATCCACCGCCCCCCAGTTCGGTCGTCACGAACACCTTTCCGGCCTCTTCTGCCGTTGTGTCATACATGCCCGTCGCGTCCATTTCGCGAAGGATCATCGAATATGGTGCATTGAACGCTCGCATTGCCGCAATGCAGGCTGCTTCTTGTTCGGTGTCGTCGAGCCGATGAGCGGCGGCGAAAGGCACAAAGTCCAACGTTTTGCCACCAGAATGGAAGTCCAGCACAATGTCCGCCATTGGCAACAGAATGCTTTGGAAATAATCAGCGATTTTTTCAGTTGGTCCGCCCTTGGGATCGCCCGGAAAAGAGCGATTCAAATTCCCGCCATCCAGAGGCGATGTCCGACGCGCGGCCAAAAAGGCAGGTGTGTTCATGTAGGGCACGATGATGATGCGGCCCGAGACCTCGTTCGCATTCAGCTCGTGCGCTAGTGACTGAAGTGCAATCGGCCCCTCGTATTCGTCACCATGGTTGGCCCCGGTCAGGAGCGCTGTTGGGCCTTCCCCTTTCGATATCACCGTGATCGGGATCATGACGGACCCCCATGCCGAAGTGTCACGGCTATCCGGCAACCTCAGAAAGCCATGCTGTTTGCCTTGCGCGTCAAAAGGGATCGTTGGGGTAATTGGGTTCATCAGTTCTTTACCACCAATTCTCGTGGGACGTCGGCCAACAACTCCGGCATGCCATCACCTATGACGATGCTTTCCGTGATCTCGAAGCCCCAGTTCTCCATCCATAACCCGGTCATGAAGTGGAAGGTCATATTCGGTTGAAGTTCGGTTGTATCTCCCATGCGCAGTGACATGGTCCGCTCCCCCCAATCGGGAGGATAACTCAGGCCGATAGGGTATCCTGTACGGTTAGTCTTCTCGATCCCGTGTCGCTTAAGCACCTTAAAAAATGCGCGCGCGATATCTTCACAAGTATTGCCCGCACGGGCGACCTCTAGCCCGGCCTCCATGCCCTCCTGAACCGCCGCTTCTGCGTCCAAAAAATCCTGAGGCGGCGTGCCCAGAAATACCGTTCGGGACAATGGGCAATGATATCGCCGGTAAACCCCGGCAATTTCAAAGAACGTCCCCTCTCCGGATTTGAGTGGCGCGTCATCCCAAGTGAGGTGAGGCGCTGCCGCATCGGCGCCTGACGGCAACAGGGGAACAATTGCGGCATAGTCCCCGCCACCGATGTCGTCTTCATATCGCAATGCCGCATCGTAAATGTCTGCGACCAGGTCACATTTTCGCAAGCCTGGCTCTGCACGTTCAGCAATTCTTCGGTGCATATGACCGACGCGTCGGCCAGCGCGCCGCATGTAGTCGAGCTCTTGCTCTGATTTCACGGCCCGCTGCCAATTCACCAGGGATGTCGCATCCTTGAAATTTGCGTCAGACAGTCCGGCATTCAGAACCGCAAAAGCCTTAGCTGAAAACCAATAGTTGTCCATTTCGACGCCAATTGGACCTTTTGCCCATCTTCGGGCCTTTATCTCATCAGACAAAGCCTCCATCGGGTGCCGGGTCGTCGATTGAACGTATTCGTCCGCGTAACCGACAATGTCGTCATCATTCAGATAGGTCGTGAGTCTGGCTCCGGCAGCGTCTTGTCCACGACCGAACCAAATCGGATCGCCTGACGGCCCAACAACAACGCATTGATGCACGTAAAAAGACCATCCGTCGTATCCGGTTAACCACGCCATGTTGGACGGATCTGAAA
>JAPPOI010000157.1:14867-15816 GCA_028818055.1 Boseongicola sp. | reverse complement strand
TGACCAGCCACGACAGGGCTTCGATCGCCAGAACTTCGGCGGAATCGCGCGACAGCGGCGTCATGTACGTCTCCCAGAAAGCATTTCTTAACTCTTATTCGCAAAGACTGAACTCGGAAAAGACAATTGTAAATAAATTGAGGCCAACAATGGCGAGTCGAGTGATGATCTTGGATGCACGCGCATCCGTTCGAATGCTGGTCGCGTCGCTGCTTTCTGCGAGCCAATACATACCCTTAGTGGCCGCCGATCTGCCCGAGGCCGTGCGTCTCGCACGAAAGGCGCCGCCACATGCCATTTTGCTTGGGCTTGGCTCACGCGACCCCTCGGAAATTCTGGAAACTCTTCGCGCGCGTGGCCTTGCCAAGGCCAAAGGTGAAACGTCTCCTGTCATTTGTCTGGACCCTGACATGACACCGGAAAGGCGCGTGACTGCATTGATGGCTGGGGCGCGTGATTTGATCCAGTGGCCGCAAGACGAACGCGTTCTTTTGGCCAAATTGCGTTGCGTTCTTCGCGAAGTTCACGCCGATCAGGAAATCGTGCGCCGGGAAAATGCGGCTGCGCGATTTGGATTTGCAGAACCCGCTTTGGCTTTCGATCGGAGTACGTCGGTCACTGTTGTAACCTCACAGGGCGAAAATACCGTGCTGACGAGGTCTCTGAAAAATGGTTTGGGCGAAGACCTGCGGGTGATCGCGCCGAAACAGGCATTAGGAGCGCAAGACGGCTCAGAGCAGCACGATGTCATCGTTCTAGATGGTCTTAGCCTGTCGCGAACGAAAGTATTTGAACTGCTTCCAGAGTTCCGCGCACGAGAACACGCCCGACACGCTGCCATGCTCGTGGTTCACCCGAAAGATGACGTTGATGCCGCTATCCAAGCGCTTGATGGCGGGGCTGCAGATGTGATTTCGTCAGACGCCCTTGAAAGCGAAATGGCATATCG
>JAPPOI010000157.1:0-14857 GCA_028818055.1 Boseongicola sp. | reverse complement strand
TGAACTGCCTCCTGCGGCGCAAGTTGGCAGACGACGCGCTTCGTCATTCCGCAGAAAACTCAATGTTATTGGCTGTTACCGATCCGCTAACCGGGCTCTACAACCGCCGGTATGCCGAGGCCTATTTGGCCGACGCGATTCACAACTCGCGCGCAACGGCCCAGCCTTTTACCGTCATGCTATTGGACATCGACCACTTCAAAACGATCAATGACACTTACGGCCATGCCGCAGGTGACGCTGTGCTGAAGGCCGTTGGTGACAAGATGAAATCGAATGTTCGCGCGATCGACTTGGTTGCCAGGTACGGCGGCGAAGAATTCCTGGTCGTGCTGCCAGAAACCGATGTGAAACTTGCCCGCAAAGCGGCTGACCGACTGCGCAGTTGCATCGCGGAGATGAAAGTAGATGTAGCAGGCGATAATTCAGTGCACGTCACCGTCAGCGTCGGTGTCGCCGTTAGTGAAGCTTCGATAGATCAGTCAGGCAAGACACTTGCCAACGCCATCATGACATCGGCGGAACCGGTATTGGACATGCTGTTGTCGCAAGCTGACTCAGCGCTCTATTCTGCCAAATCTGCAGGTCGAAACAGGGTCGAACTGTCGGCTAGTCACGCCTGACACGGTTCAAAATCTTTTCCAGCCTGTCGGCATAGGCTGCACGCTCATCCGGTGACATTTCAGCCAACTGTTGAATGAATCGTTCAGTTCCAAGTGCTTGGCGTGTCGCGATGTCGGCGCGTTGCGCCGCCCAAAGCGCACCAACAGCTTCGGTGCTGAACTCGTCCGACCGCAACTCAGAAAGAAAAGCCTCGATACGTTCGCGAATTACCTTTCGGTTTTGCCTGAACCGATCACGATCGCATGCGAATGCCTGAAGAACCGCAATTCTGTCCTTGGGTTCAAGGGCCTGAAAGAACTGCGGTCCAATCAGTGCCCGCACTTCCCGTTCTCCGCGCGGGTTTCTGTCCGGTTTGTCCCGAAATGCCACTTGTCCCACGACAAACCCCACGATTGCGAGATTGGCAGCAAGCGAAATCATAAGAAGCACGGTTGTCCAGCGCCGCTTCTTTGGCTCGGTCTCGGTCATCCGCTGATCTCCGTATCGTCAAATTCGCCAAAGCCGGAACCTGGCAAGAAGTCCTCGATCAGATAGTCTGTGTCGGACAGAAGAAAGTCGCTTGAAACGCCCAAGTCGGTGTCAGACGCTCCGACGAAAATGCCGATGGCCATAGCGGCAGTAAGTCCCGAAGCCGGCAGCCACGCGGTCGTCAGTTTGCTTAACCAACCACTTCGACTTGGCTTGGCTTCCTGAGAAGCAAGCGTCGTGACAGCCGCAGCAGCACCGGTTTCGGCGTCTGCCATCAGGCGTGCCATGAAGTCATCATCCGCCGCAGGCGATTGTGAACGCGCGGCGCTGAACAACTGTTCAAGTGCGATATCGTCTTTGTCTGTGTCGCTCATTCTGCGTACCCAAGTTCATCTTTGCGCCCTTCCAGGGCTTGTTTCAACGCTCGTTTTCCTCGCGCGGTCAGGCTTTCCACGGCCTCAACACTCAATCCCATGATCTGTGCGATCTCTGGATTGGCCAGTTCTTCGATGTGCCGCAGCACAACTGCCTGACGCTGCCTGTCGGGCAATGTGCCCAAAGCATGTTGTAGGGCATCGTTTCGAGCAGTCTCAGTCATGCCTTCAACCGCAGATTTGATATCTGACACGGGTTCGGCAATTGCATCCAATGCCACCGATGGCTTTCGGGCGCGCAAACGATCGGTGCAGTGGTTAACCAATACCCGATAGCACCAGGTGGATACTTTGGCTTCGCCTTGGCGCCATTCGGGCGCGATTTTCCAAAGCTTGACCAGAGTTTCTTGAACAGCGTCCTGCGCTTCGTCCTTGTCGCCAAGAACCCGCGTGGCGTGAGACAAAAGCTTTGGTGCAAGGCGCCCAACCAGCGCTTGCGCCGCTCTTCCGTCGCCGTTTCCGACGGCAACAAGGAGCGCGGAATCGGGGGCTTCTGTGAGGCCGTCCAAAATAAGCTGTTCCTGTCTTCGGGCACTTCTGACCTACCGCCGGATCGCTGCAGGAGCAATCCGGCGAATATGTCCGTGGTATTAGTTCTTGTTCTTACCACCACGTTTGCCATCTCTGCGCTCAGCCATTTTTTCTTTGAACGCTTCAAATTCGGCTTCACTGACGCCTCCGGAACCGTCTGCATCGGCCCGCTCGATCATCTTGCTACCGCCACCACGACGACCGTCGCGGTTGGTCAGGTCTTCGATTGCAACTTCTCCGTCGCCATCTTCGTCCAGTCGTTCGAACATCTTGCCGGCGCGCTCACCAGCGCGTTCGCCGATGGAAGCCATAAATTCCGCTTCGCTGATTGTACCGCTTCCGTCAGTATCCATGTCAGTAATGCGCTGCGTCCGCAGGGCCAGCAGATCGCTTGCTTCGATCTCGCCGCTTCCATCCACGTCGAGAGTGCTGAATTCGACCGGTCCGCGCATTCCGCGGTCTCCGCCCGCTGCAAATGCTGCGGTTGCTCCGGCGGCAATAGCCAATACGGCGCCCGTAACTTTCAGCAGTGATGTAGTCATGGCAGTTTCTCCTTGCCTCAATATCGTTTCGTATGACCTTTCAACGGACGCCCTCCGGCTTTCCGTCGAAAAAAATTTTCAGGGATTTGGCGCGACATCGCGACGCAAGGTCATTTAGCGCTATCGGCCAGCGCTTAAATCGACGGTATTCAGGCACTCAAGACACGTGAAGGTGCATTTCTGATGACTGATGAATTGAATGATCGCGACTCAAAACAAGCCATGATGCGTGGCTGGAAACGCCGCTGTCCGCGGTGTGGCCAGGGGCCTTTGATGCAATCCTACCTGACGGTGCGATCAAGTTGCCCTGTGTGCGATCAGCAACTGGATCACCATCGGGCCGACGACGGGCCCGCATACCTGACGATCTTGATCGTCGGCAAACTCATGGCACCCTTGATGATCTGGGTTTTCACCGCGTACCAGCCAGAACCCATGGTGCTGGCTTCGACGTTCTCGGTTGGGTGCATTGCAGTCGGTCTGTATCTTCTCCCTCGGCTCAAAGGTGCTATTGTGGGACTTCAATGGGCCAAGAGGCTCTATGGATTTGGAGCACCTGACCCTGCCTGACTTTGACAATTCTGACGTTCCTGTTCGTGACGCTTCAACGGTTATTCTTGTTAAGGATGCTGCAAGCAATCCGTCGATCTTGATGGGACAACGAGGACGCAAAGCAGTCTTCATGCCCGAGAAGTTCGTCTTTCCCGGCGGCCGCGTTGATGACGATGATCAGCAAATCAGTCTGTCGAGTTCGATGGCTGATGGATGTCTCACGCGTCTTGAGAAACGGAACGATACGGTTTCGCCAGCTACACTGGCGGTGACCGCAATTCGGGAGCTTTTTGAAGAAACCGGTCTTGTGCTTGGCCAATCCGGGCAATGGGACAATCCGCCTTTAGATTGGAAAGAATTCGCGCAGGCGGGGTATCTGCCTGATGCATCTGCCTTGTCGTTTTTCTTTCGTGCGGTCACTCCGCCCGGGCGCCCACGTCGATTTGATGCACGGTTCTTCGTCGCCGACGCCACGAGCGTTGCGAACGACATCGAAGCAATGCCTTCGGCAACCGACGAGCTGTCGCATTTAAGTTGGGTTCCGCTGGACGACGTCAGAAAGCTAAATCTTGCGTTCATAACGGAACTTGTGCTTGCCGAACTGGCACGGCACCTGCCGTCAACCGAGGCGCCTTCAGCGGTGCCCTTTGTTCACAACGACAGCATGGAAAGCCAAGTCTTTTGGCTATAGCGAACCAATCATCGCAATCGCGAGAATTGATGCAGTCAGAACACCAATCCCCAGAAGCTCCCGCCAGCTGAGTCTCTCTTTAAAAAAGAACAGCCCAACCAAAATCGAAAAGATCAATTCGACCTGCCCAACGGCGAAAACATACGCTGCGTTTTGAAGGCTGAACGCCGCAAACCAACACCAACTCCCGATCAATGAAAACACGCCAACCGCGGCCGACGTCTTCCATGCTGTCAGTGTTGCCATGATTTGTCCCGGCTCCCGAAGCCAAAGCCAAACACCCAGAATGAGCGTCTGAAAAACAGTCACGCAGGCAAGGGTGCCGCCCGCTACTAGAAACAGGTCGTCGGTTGATACGGCAAGAGTTGCTCCGCGATACCCGACGGCGGACACAGCGAAGAACACTCCCGACAACAATCCAAGACCGACACTCTTGTTGAAGAAGCCACCGCCTTCAGGAGGATCGGATAGCAATAGTACGCCCACAAATCCTACCGCAATAAAGAGCGCCCCAAGTGAACTGATCTGGTCACCAAGCACCAACCACCCAACAAGCGCGGTCATCATCACTTCTGTCTTTTTGAACGTGATTCCGACGGCAAACGCGCGTGATTTGAAAAGCGCAATCGTACAAACCGTGGCCAGTATCTGGGTGATGCCGCCGATCGCTGCGAACCACCAGAATGTTGGGGCGAATGTGGGCGGTGCTGCGCCTGACGCCGCCGAATAAACCAGAACCGCAAACGTGATGATGGGGGCAGAATACAGGAAACGCGCCCAAGTTGCTGCTGCTGGACTCAGCGTCGTCGATGCCAGCACCTTTTGAAGTGCAAAACGCATCGTTTGCGCTGCGGCAGCCGCAACTGACAGCCAAATCCAAAGCTCCATGAATGCATGTTTGGCTGGGTTCAGGCCCTAGGGAAAGCGCTATTTCAATCTGCGATGAGGATGCGGGACCGGATCTTTGGCGTGAATTAGGAACCGGCGGAAGATCTGACCATACGATCCAAAGTGGTAGCCCTCGTTCTGCTTGAGAAAATGGTCCCGTTTCTGTTCAAAAGCCTTCGGAAGATCGTACCATGCGATCTGAGGATGGGCATGGTGAACAACATGCAAGTTATTGTTCAAGAACAAAAAACTGAGCAATCCACCGCCCTCAACAATGGCTGTGCGACCTCTTCGGTTCTCGTGAGCCTGGTGTTCAAGATACGTCCGGATGCGAATGATCGAATGTCCGATATAGGCTGCAACAAGGTATGCCCAAATTGGCATGGGTGACAGCCAGACAAGGGCCAAGACGACACCAGCTGCCGGGATGTGACGCACCCAATCCATCAGGATCTTCGGCTCGGACCGGAAGCGCCTCGCGTCGTAGGCCACGAAAAATACAACTCCGATTGCCGGCCCGACGGTCAGTCGACCAAGCAATGTGTTGTTGAATCTGAGCAAAGCCTTAAGCGGCGCGGGGATCCGCGACCAGTCGCCCGATGCCAAATAATTCGATTCTGGATCGTCGTAAGGGTCAGTCAGTTCCTCTTCCAGATGGTGGGCCAAATGCGTGTCTCTGAACCGCCCATACGGGAACATGATGCCCAAAGCCGGGTACACGGTTGCAGCATTCAACGCGGGGTTCTTGAACGGGTGCCCGTGGATTGTCTCGTGTGTAAGTGATGCGTGCAACGCGACGGTCAAGCTGACAAGCGCAATGGCCGCGACGGTACTGAAACCGGCAACCCAAAATACAGCCAGCATCCATGCGGCGTACATGGCAAATGTCACAAATACCGTTGGCCACTCGATTGTGGGTCTTTGATTGTTTTGCATTTTTGTCCCTTCAGCGCGGCAAGAATGCCACTTGAAGGGGGGTCAGAGAATTCGGTAAATGGTGAACATAAAATCAACAAATGTGAAAAAAATCACGGTATGTAAATAAAATGGACAAACGCAACCGTTCCAAGTTGTTCCAATCCAGATTGGAAAACGCGATGCGCGAGGTTGGCTTGAACCAAAGCGCATTAGCGCGCGAGATTCAGGTCGATCGGTCGACAATCTCACAACTCTTGAACTCTGAAACCGCAAGGCTCCCCAACGCGCATGTCGTTGCCGAATGTGCCGTGGCGCTGGGCGTTTCCGGCGACTGGTTGCTTGGACTGTCCGATCACCCAGAACATGCCGACCAGATATTGGCCACGTCTTTGCAAGTGTCAGACGCGCCGCGGGCGCTCGTCGACGACCAAATCAATGGGTGGCACGCCGAGGCACAGGGCTACAAAATTCGGCATGTACCCGCTGCATTGCCTGATCTTCTAAAGACGCCGGACATGTTGCGCTGGGAATACGAAGAGCATTTGGGTCGTTCTGTAAAACAAGCCATCAATGCCAGCGAAGAACGTTTGAATTTGATCAACGATAACCAATCCGACTTCGAAATCGCCTTGCCGCTGTACGAGGTCGAAACATTTGCAAGTTCGACCGGTTATTATCGCGGTCTTCCAAGCGACATTCGAAATGGCCAAATCGCCCATATCCTTGATCTGCATGACCGACTTTACCCGTCGCTTCGGGTGTTCTTGTTCGACGCGCACAGGCTTTGGTCGGCGCCACTCACGATTTTCGGTCCGCTGGTTGCCGCACTATACATCGGCTCGCATTACTTGACGTTTCGTGACCGTGAGAGGGTTAGGCTATTGACGCGGCAATTCGACGGATTGGTCCGCGAAGCGCATATCTCCGCGCGGCAATGGCCGGATCACCTTCAGGCGCTTTCGGCGTCGTCAAAGGGATAGTTTCAAGCAACGTCGGTTGAGTCTTGGCTCCGAGTTGCGGCCAGTTCCGTCAGAATCGACACGGCCTCGGTACGGGTTACGCCATCACATTTACTTGACAGGTCGACGGTATATCCACCGTCACCATTGTCGATGACACGAATGGTGGTGGCGGGTTTAAGCGCGCAGGTCTGGATCGCGTCGATATCAAACTCGACGCTGGCCACCGCAAAAACTGTCCCGTCAACGGCTTCCGATTGTGCACGTTGCATAACTTTTCGCATCAGTTCGAGACGGTCCGGCAGACAGAGAACAACCCAACTCGCATGTGCGACAGTTTCCGAAATGGTCTGGCACCGGTTGAAGTCGTTGCCGAATTCTGGCGAGGGAACACCCGGGTCCGGGTCGAAGCCAGTCAGCGTCCAGCCAGCAGAATGAAGAACGTTCGCCCATTCGCTACCGCGGGTTCCAAGTCCAAGGATGGCGGCACGTCGCGTCATTGCCCGCTCCTCGGTGTTCGGACGATCCTGCTGGTGTCGTAGCCGTTGAAGTCTAACACGTCTATCGCAGCGCGCAGCCGATCTGCCGGTATGTCAGGTGTTCGGTTTAGGATCCATCCAGCACGACCGGAAGGTACACCGACAACGGCGGTCCGATACCCTTCATCGACCCAAAGCACCCAATAATCCGCCGCGACCGGAACGCCATTCAGACGAACTTTAAGTCTTCCGGGGCCAACGACATTTGCGCTGCCAGAAATCGATTGAACGCCGTTTGCAGTATTGCAGCGGTTGAGCACACCCAAACTGGCATCATCCCGCAATTCATAGGCGGCAATGGTGTCCGAGCACCCGGACTGAAATGGAGTGGGAAAACTCGCGACTTCGTACCAAAGCCCGGCATAGCGTGCCGGATCAAACAGAGCCATGGACGATATCTGTACGCTTGTATCGCGATAACTTGGCGCAAGCGCGCAAGCGGAAAGCGCAAGAACGGCTATGAAGCGAAAGGCCCGCATCAGTCTCTGCACACTGTTGCTGGAAGACCGGCGGTTGTCAGGACCTCGTGACAACCCAGAAACGGCTTGATTGGCGCACAGGTGCGCGATCGTGCAAGGCATAATCCATCGCAATCGCTTTCCTTGGCGCACGGTTGGTTGGCGTCGCGCGTTGGTTCAAAGCATGCGAATACACTGCCGTCCGAGCGCGTCCCCCATCGGCCGCCCCGGCGTTCGCAGGCTTCTCGTTGCTCAACCAACAAATCCACTCGACCATCCTCGGTCATGGGCACGGATCCGTCGTCCTCTTCACAGGCGACAAGTGGTAAAAGCAAAACAATCAAAAGCAGGCGGCGGCACAACGCCAGCATCCCGTAACCTCCCCAGGTTTGGTCGGAGCCTAGGCGTCCCGATGCGTCCACTCAACTGCCGTGGCGCTAGTAGGGCATCGGAACTGCGCGGTGTGCTTTCGATACCTCAGCCAGAAGTTCATCCGGCAGTTCTATGCTTGGAGCCTTAAGGATATGTTCCAGCTGGTCCTGCGTGGTCGCACCAAAAATTGGAATCGTCTGGAACGGACGCGTACGTGTCCATTGAAGGGCCATATGCGTCGGATCAATTCCGTATTTCGAGGCAATTTCCAAATAGTCGTCGACCGCACCGTCCACGCGATCGGATGCCCGACCACCCATCTGGGGTTGCAGTGTCTTGCGTGAACCTTCAGGTACCGCGCCATTGCGGTACTTGCCGGTCAGGTAACCGGTCGCCAACGGCGAAAATGCGATGAGCGTTATGTCTTCGTGATACGCGAGCTCACCAAAGTCAGTGTCGTATATCCGGCACAAAAGCGAATACTCGTTCTGCATTGTCGCGACCCGGGGCCCACCTGTTTTCTCTGCGGCATCCAGCCAGCGCATTGTGCCCCATGTGCTGTCGTTCGAAAGACCGAAGGAGCGGATTTTTCCTTCGTCAACGAGCGCCTTCAAGACCTCCATCACACCAAGCATTTCGTCCCAAATCTCTTCCGCCGGTGGTTGTTGCGACGGATCGAAATCCCAGTTCTGGCGGAAGTGATATGACCCACGATTGGGCCAGTGAAATTGATACAGATCGATGTAATCGGTCTGCAGCCGTGTCAGTGAATTATTCACGGCATCCCGGACAGTGTCTGGATGAATGCCGCGCCCGTCACGCACGAAACCGCCGTTACTGCCGCTGTGTTTTGTGGCGATTACGATGTCGTTTCTCCGCCCAGTTTTGGCATTCCAGCGGCCAATAATTTCTTCTGAACATCCGACCGTCTCTTTGCGGACCGGGTTGACCGGATACATCTCAGCCGTGTCCAGAAAATCCAAGCCTGCTTCCAGTGCCGTACTGATTTGAACGTGCGCGTCGTCTTCCGGCGTTTGGGTGCCGTAAGTCATTGTTCCCAAGCAATATTCACTAACCTCAATGCCTGTGCGGCCAAGGGTAAGACGATCCATGTGCACATACTCCTTTTTGTTGGGGTTATGGATAACGTGAAAGGGGCTGATGACAAGGTCAGGGGATTGAGAACAAAACAAGAACATGCTAGGTTGAGTCGTATGCCGCCTGCCCATGCTGCCCATCTGCTTACCCGTCAGAGCCACCGTAATCGGGGCGCGTCGCCCATCACGTTTCTGGGGGATCTCACTATGGCGCGCGCCCGCGTACATGAGCTTTGTGGTGGTTCACGTAGACTGCTCGCCTTGACCATAGCGCAGGGGCTAACCGGTACGATCTATTGGATCAGACCATCTTGGACGCCCGAGCGGTTGAACCCCGACGGTATTCTACGGTTTGTCGATCCATCTCGATTTGTATTCCTTTCCCCGAAACGCCCTGAAGATCTGCTCTGGACGATGGAGGAAACACTGCGCGCCGGGATCATCCCCTTGGTCGTGGCTGATTTGCCCGGTCCACCGGGGCTGACTGCCATTCGCCGATTGCATCTGGCAGCGGAAACCGGTGCGGAAAGTTCGGGAAACCCGCCGCTGGGGCTTGTGCTCACTCCAGGGGAGGGTGGTGCGCCGGGGGTTGAAAGCCGCTGGTCTCTTACATCGACCCACCCCGATCCACGCACTGAAGGTTGGCAGCTCGCGCGGCTGCGCGCACGTACGGATACAGAAAAGCAATGGCGTGTATCGGGGGCGAAAACGGGCCTTCTTCTGGACCAAGTCGACTAACACCACGATGTGAACAAAACCCCGCAAAAGCTGTGGTACCGTCCAAACATGGATCGTCGAACACTCATGTTAGCCGGCGCAAGCTTACTTGTTGCCGGACCCGCGTATGCCGCCACGCGCAAATACTTACTTGATCGCGAGAACTCGACCGTTGGATTTTCCTATGTCCTGAACAATCAACGGCTCAAGGGGCGCATGCCGGTGACGTCTGCTTCGATTGATCTGGATGTGGATCGCCCGGCAAACAGCAAGGTCACGGCTGTGATAGACGCTTCCAGAGCGGATGCCGGCCCGTTTTATGCCACTGCCGCAATGAAGGGGGAACAGGTTCTGGACACAAGAACCTTCCCAACGATCCGGTTCGAGTCATCTCGTATTCAAGGAACTGTTCGAAAAGCGCAAATCCAAGGCGATTTGACAATTCGCGATATCACCCGGCGGGTCACACTGGATGCAACCGTGTTTCGGCAGCGTGACACCGAAGCCGGGGATCGGCGTAAGTTGTCGATCTTGATGACTGGGCGGATTGATCGTCGAGCTTTCGGTGCGTCGGGGTACCGCAATCTGGTGGCACCCGAGATCACGCTCAACATCCTGACGCGCATCACGCTCGAAGGCGCGTCCTAACTCATAGCAAATGCCCCCGCGAAAGGCGGGGGCATCTGACCGCGTCGCGTCGATGGGCGAACGCCCATGGGACTAGAGCACCGACGCGGGTTTCTGGGGACGCAACCAAAGGCGCGAGGCAATGCCGACCGTGCTGATCGCGATCCAGAAAAGTTGGATCAAGGCCGATGGCAAATTGAAATTCACCGACAATCCGACCAAGACAAAACTGGCGGCCCAGAAATTCAAAATGAAATACCGAGCGGAGTCAGAACTCACCAAACCAAATGATAACAAAGAATAATTAGCAACATACAAGACAAAACCAAAGACTCCGATCAGTTCGAAAACCCAAGCCATCCCCTCACTAAAAACAACTGTCATTTACAAAGTTCCAACATGACCTCGCACCTCTGAGATGCAGGTCTGAAATACCATGCAGTGTCCGAGCTGAAGAGATGGGAACTGTTTACGTGAGAGCTTCGTGAAACGATTTAACGTTTCAGCCAGTAGCTGGTCAGAGACCACACAGCGATGGCTATCCACAGTACTTCAATCAGGATCGCCCCAGCATTTGGGCGATAGTACAGGGACGCTAAAATCATCACTGCGCCTGCCAGATTTAGCAGGTGAAATGCCGGTCGTTCGGCGTCTACCCATGTGCGTGAAACCGCAAGATAGGCGCTGGCGATCACTAATGATCCCAGCACACCCACATAGTCGATGAGTGTCAGGTCCGATAACATGGCGCGACCCTCTTTGACTTCAATGTCTTTGGCAAGGACGAGGGCGCGGCCCAGCGGAACTGATCATCCCCGGTTGCAACGATGCATCGGCTGGCGCCGGTTACTATGTTACCACGCCTTTTGTGAGAATGATGTTCCCATAAAGTCTCGCTTCACCAGTCAAGACGATGACGAAGGCGCGCTCAGACTTCTCATAAAATGCAAACCGCTCAGCCCCCACGATCTTAGCCGGGTTATCCGCAGTCGAGTCGATCACGTCCTGAAACGCTTTCACAACCGGGGGAACTTCATCCGGGTTGCCAACCACTTCCATGACCGTCGCAGGATCATCGATGAATGTGTCCAGCGGGAACAGCTCCAAAACAGCCTGCAACATGTCCGTTGCTGTCACACCATCGGCGCGGACAACCCGTTGTCCTTTCGAGGCCGCCGGGAAATTCGCGTCAGCAATCACAATGTCATCGCCATGGCCCATCTCGGCCAATGCGTGAAGCAAATCCGGAGACAGTAAAGGAGATATCTTGTGTAGCATGGTCGATCACCCAATCTTTTGTCACGATGTCAGCGTCGAAACAGGTGACGCAAACACTGCCTAACGGCTGAATTTCTTGTACTTGATCCGCTTTGGCTCGACCGCATCCGGTCCCAAACGCCGTTTCTTGTCTTCTTCGTAATCCTCGAAGTTGCCTTGGAACCATTCAACGTGAGCCTCACCTTCGAACGCGAGGATATGAGTGCAAATACGGTCAAGGAAGAAGCGGTCGTGCGAAATGACCACGGCGCAACCAGCAAAGTCGACCAATGCGTCTTCCAAGGCGCGTAGCGTTTCGACGTCGAGATCGTTGGTCGGTTCGTCCAATAGCAATACGTTTCCGCCGGACTTCAAAAGTTTGGCCATATGGACACGGTTACGTTCACCGCCGGACAGACTTCCCACCTTCTTTTGCTGGTCCCCACCTTTGAAATTGAACGCCGAGCAATAAGCGCGGCTGTTCATCTGAGCGTCGCCCAACTGAATAATCTCTCCCCCTGACGAGATTTCTTCCCAGACTGTTGCGTTGCCATCCAAAGCGTCACGCGATTGGTCGACATAGGATAATTGAACGGTGTCGCCGTATTCGATCGTGCCGCTGTCGGGCTGTTCCTGTCCGGTCAACATGCGAAACAGCGTCGTTTTGCCTGCGCCGTTGGGGCCGATGACACCGACGATGCCGCCGGGCGGCAATGAAAATGACAGGTCTTCAATCAAAAGCTTGTCACCCATGGCCTTGGTGAGGTTCTCCACCTCGATAACCTTGCCACCCAAGCGCGGTCCGTTGGGAACAATGATCTGAGCGCGCGACAGCTTTTCGCGTTCGGACTGACCGGCCAACTCATTGTAAGCGTTGATCCGCGCTTTTTGCTTGGCCTGTCGGGCTTTGGCACCTTGCCGGATCCATTCCAGTTCGCGTTCCAGAGTTTTCTGACGCGACTTGTCTTCGCGCGCTTCCTGTTCAAGCCGTTTAGCTTTTTGTTCCAACCAGGCCGAGTAGTTGCCTTCGTACGGGATGCCACGGCCGCGATCCAACTCCAGAATCCAACCGGTAATGTCATCCAGAAAGTACCGGTCGTGGGTGACGATCAGGCAGGTTCCTTTGTAATCGATCAGGTGTTGCTGCAGCCACGCAATCGTCTCGGCATCAAGGTGGTTGGTCGGTTCGTCCAGCAACAGCATGTCGGGAGCTTCCAGCAACAGCTTGCACAGAGCAACGCGGCGCGTCTCACCCCCGGAAAGCGTGCTGACATCGGCCTCGTCAGGAGGGCAGCGCAACGCCTCCATCGCGACGTCAATCTGGCTGTCCAGATCCCAAAGGTTGTTCGAGTCGATCTCATCCTGAAGCTGCGCCATTTCCTCGGCGGTTTCGTCCGAGTAGTTCATGGCCAATTCGTTAAACCGGTCGAGCTTGGCTTTCTTTTCCGCGACACCCAGCATGACGTTTTCGCGAACGTTCAGACTTGCGTCCAATTCAGGCTCCTGCGGCAGATACCCGACTTTGGCGCCTTCTGCGGCCCAGGCTTCGCCGGAAAAATCTTTGTCCAGCCCGGCCATGATGCGAAGCAGTGTCGATTTACCGGCACCGTTGACGCCGACGACACCAATCTTCACGCCGGGCAGGAACGACAGCCTTATGTTTTCAAACGTTTTCTTTCCACCCGGATAGGTCTTGGACACACCGTCCATGTGATAGACGTATTGATAAGCCGCCATGATCGTTCCTTTTTCTGACCGGATGCTTTTATGCCGCCTCTCGCAGCATTTCAACGGATTGCGATTTGACCTTTCTGCTCGCTACATAAACGATGCTGCGACTGGAGATATCAGGAAACCAAAGGATGCTCAGAATAACAGTTTGGGGAGCTGCCGTTTGGATCATGTCTGTTTGCGTTGCATCGGCACAATTGCAGACATTCATGGCCGAAGGAAACCTGAAGCCCAGTCAGGATCTTGGGTGTGTTGGGGCTGAAGCAGCTCAGCCCGATATCACCGCCGCCGATTTCATGCTGGCGTCGCAGAACTGCTTGAATGAACTGAACTTCGACTTTGCCGTTGAAAGCTTCATCCTGATGCAGGTTTTTGGCGTTTTTGATGCCCAGCGAGTTGCGGACATCTCAGCGCATCAGGGCGTCGCGGTCATGGGGCAGACCATCGCCCAGTCGCTGGATGCCTCCAAGTCCAGGGCGTTTGAGGCGGCCGTCCAACAATTTGGCGGAGAGGGATCAAAACGCCATACCAAACTTTGCGGACGACTTCAGGACATTGGACCACCGACCTATCACCCCGATTATATGATCCAACACGGGCAGGAGTACTTTCTCTACCCTGATGATGATCCCATCGTTGAGAACTTTGACCCAGATGCTTCGTGGGCATCCGTTCTGACGAACTTCCTGAAGTGTTCCGTAGGCTAGGCTCTAGCGTTCTTGTTCGTGCGCCAGTCGTTGTTGCGCGATCTTTTCGTTGCGATCGAACTTGATCTGGTCGGTCAAGGCTTGGCGCACGTAATCCAGATGCGCCTCAACCGCCGACCGTGCCGCGTCGGGATCACGTGATTGGAGCGCGTCGTTGATTTGGCGGTGCTGGTCCAACAGTGCCTCGCGCGTCGTGCGTTGGCGAAACATGACTCGGCGATTATAGAAAACGCCTTCACGTAGCAGATCGTACATCGACCGCATCATGTGCAGCATGACGACGTTGTGGCTCGCTTCAATTATGCTCAGGTGAAAGTGCGCATCCAGCTGTGCTTCGTCAGAAGGATTTCGCTTTGAGTGCGCCGCTTCCATTTTCTGGAAAACGCTGTTCACCACTTCAAGGTCGGTGTCCGAGCCCAGTCGCGCCGCACGCTCAGCCGCCAATCCTTCCATGTCTCTGCGAAAGTCCAGATAGTCGAAGACCGCCTCATCGTGACTGCCAAACAGCTTGGTCAGTGCAGGAGAGAAGGCCGAGCCGAGAACATCGGCAACGAAGACGCCGGAATTGGCTTTGGCAACGAGCAATCCTGCCTGCTGCAGTTCTGCGATTGCATCGCGCAGCGAAGGGCGACTGACGCCAAAGCGATCGCTCAGCTCGCGTTCTGAAGGCAGTCGCTCACCCGGGCGCAGAATGCCGCGCAGGATCATCAACTCAATCTGTCGAAGGACAGATGGGGATAGTTTT
>JAPPOI010000431.1 GCA_028818055.1 Boseongicola sp. | reverse complement strand
AAATCACGCGTCATTTACGAGACACCAGGCGGTACCATCCTGCTTGAGGCTCATCGTGGAATCGAACAGATCACGCTTTATTCAGTCGCTGGGCATTTGAAGGACTCGATCATGCCGCGCTACGCCGAGCTGATCTATAACGGCTTCTGGTTCTCGCCCGAGCGCGAGATGCTGCAGGCCTTGATCGACAAAAGCCAAGAGCACGTGTCAGGCACTGTTCGACTGAAGCTCTACAAAGGTTCGGCGCGCACCGTGGCCCGTTGGTCAGATCATTCGCTGTATTCCGAAGCGCACGTCACATTCGAAGAAGATGCCGGCGCATATGATCAAAAAGATGCGCAAGGCTTCATCCAGCTGAACGCACTTCGGTTGAAGCTTTTAGCTGCGCGCGACCGACGCTTGAAGCGCTAAGAGAAGCATGGATCACGGCGCCCGCCCGGCGGGCGTCCGTAACGGCTCGAATACTACGAGATCGCGACGCTTTTCAGCACGTTGAAGTATGGAACGGCTTCTTCGGCGAGCGCTGCTGCATCTCCGTCCAGTTCGGGCATTTCACCCTCCGGGCCGGCGAAGCCAGTGGAACGATGGACTGCCCCGTACCAGTGCGCGGCCCACACACCATCCTGAGGATGTCCCCCGCTCGACCACCGCAGCATCGCGTCATCGAACGGCAGCCCGATCTCGGCGCATAGCCGGGCTAAGAATTTGCCAGGGTTTTGGCGTATGTCGAAACTGTCGACCACAAGACCGCCAACGCGTTCATATACGTCGACCTGCTGGCGATAACCGATATCGTCCAACGTCACCGTTTCACGTTTGGCCGCATAGCTTGCAACGACACGAGCCGGGTGACGGATCAGGTGCACATTTATACATTCGTCTGCCCAATCCAGCGGAAATCCTTCCACCATGTGATGGGGCATGTGCTTCATGTAGAAATGCGATTTCGAGTTCGGGATAGGTCCCAAGCATCGTTGCGCCACCTTCTCAGGGTCTGTTTCGGCATTGGCGATCGTCTCCGCCCGCATTGGATGATCAATTCCCGTGGCAGCCAAATATGCACCATAAAACGGCTCATCCCACACGGCGAAATCAGAACGTGCACCAAAGCTGTACATCATTGCGGTCGATAGGTTTCTTGGCCCCGACCACATTGCAATTCGCATTTCTCCATCCCCTTTTTCCGCCACGCTAGCGGTCAAGAATTCATGAAACAACTCTCACAGCTCCGATACCTCACGCGCCGTTGAATTGTTGTGATGGGGTGTTTTGGCGCAAGGTACGCGCGAAAGAGGAGACACAGTCCAATGTCATTTGTAAATGTTGCTCAACGCCCCATGCGGATCGCCGTCCTGTTGGCTGGGATTGCGCTGACTTGGGGAACCGCGGCCGCAGCGGAAACAAAGAAAGCCTATTTCGCCGGCGGGTGCTTTTGGTGTGTAGAGGCGGACTTTGAAAGTGTTCGCGGTGTATCCGAGGTCATCTCGGGATACACAGGCGGATCAACCTCAAATCCGACGTACAAGCAGGTGACAAGGGGCGGTACCGGGCACTTCGAAGCCGTTGAAATCATCTACAACTCAAACACCGTCAGCTACGAGAGCCTGCTGACTGCTTTTTTCCGTTCTGTTGATCCGACGGACGCAGGCGGCCAGTTTTGCGACCGCGGTGAAAGCTATCGCACCGCCATTTTCGTTTCCAACGCCGAAGAGCGGAAGGCGGCGGAAGCCGCAAAAGCACGTTCTCAACGAGAACTTGGAAAGAAACTCGTAACGCCAATTTTGGTCGCTGGTGCTTTCTACAAGGCCGAGGCCTACCACCAGAATTACTATCGCAGCAAAGAGATCGTCATTACGCGCCGTGGGCCGAAGTCCAAAGCCAACGCGTACAAATTCTACCGCAATGCTTGTAAGCGCGACCAGCGCGTGATCGAGCTTTGGGGTAAGAAGGCGCCCTTCGCCAAGAAAACAAGTTAAGGGCGCGGCGGGCGCGCTGTCCCACCTTGCGCGCCCCGCTCAGCCAACTTTGCAAGCGGCAAGCACCGACATGTTCAAAATGTCGTTCACGCCTGCAACGGTTGGAAGAATCTGAATCGGCTTATCGACGCCCGTCAAAATCGGACCAATGACCGTCGCGCCTGCCATTTCCTGCATCAGCTTCACTGAAATCGACGCCGAATGTCGGGCTGGTACAACCAGAATGTTGGCAGGCCCGGTTAGCCGAGAAAACGGATAGGCTTCTTGGGCCGTTGTGTTAAGCGCAACGTCCACCGTCATTTCGCCCTCGTATTCGAAATCAACGTTCATGCTGTCCAGCACTCGTGGCGCGGCGTGCATCTTTTCAGCACGCTCGCTTACGGGGTAGCCAAATGTTGAGAAGCTTACGAAAGCCACGCGCGGTTCCAGACCCAAACCTCGCGCCACCTTTGCGCTCTGAACGGCGATGTGCGCCAAGTCTTTGTCGCTTGGCCATTCGTGGACCAGGGTATCTGCGATCAAAACAATGCGCCCCCGATGAAGGACCGCTGTAACGCCAACTGCGCCATCTTCCGCACGCGCATCAAACACATGGTTTATCAGATCTAAGACGTGAGCCGACTTGCGCGTTGCGCCGGAAACCAAAGCGTCCCCGTGGTCATGCGCAAGCATGCAAGCCGCAAAAACGTGCCGGTCTCGGGCAACAAGTCGATGGACATCCGCGTTGTCGAAACCTTTGCGGTTCAGCCTCTCGTATACAAAGTCTTTGTACGTATCGAGGTGATCGGTATTGGCCGCATTCACGATGGTAATATCGCCCATGGCGTCGCCAAGACCTTCGGCGGCAAGCCTTTGCTGAACGTCTGGTTCTCGGCCAACAACGATGGCTTCACCGAACCCATTGCGATGATAGCTGACAGCTGCGCGCAGCACTCGGTTGTCGTCGCCTTCGGCAAAAATCATTCGGGATTGTGCGGCGCGGGCCCGTGCATTGATCGAGCGCAGGATCGACGCAGTTGGGTCCATCCGCGACTTCAGTTGAAGTTCGTACCCGTCCATATCGACAATCGGTCGACGTGCGACACCGGTATCCATCCCGGCCTTGGCGACCGCCGGAGGGATTGTGTGAATCAAGCGCGGATCAAACGGCGTTGGAATGATGTAATCGCGACCAAATGTGAGCTTGCGGCCATACGCCATCGCGACTTCGTCAGGCACATCCTCGCGCGCAAGCGCTGCCAAGGCTTCGGCGCAGGCGATCTTCATTTCATCGTTGATTGCGCGTGCATGAATATCCAAAGCGCCCCGGAACAAGTACGGAAATCCGAGCACGTTGTTCACCTGGTTTGGATAGTCGGATCGACCGGTGGCGACGATCGCGTCTTCTCGTACGGCCTGCGCCTCTTCCGGAGTAATTTCGGGGTCTGGATTGGCCATCGCAAAGATCACGGGGTTATCTGCCATGGACTCAACCATTTCCGGCGTCACGGCCCCCTTGGCGCTGACACCCAGAAAGACGTCGGCGTCTTTCATGGCGTCTTCCAAAGTTCGCAGATCCGTTTTGACTGCGTGGGCAGATTTCCATTGGTTCATGCCCTCGGTCCGGCCCTGATAGATCACGCCTTTTGTGTCACACGTGATGCAGTTCTCGTGACGGGCGCCCATGCGTTTCAGAAGTTCAATACAGGCGATGCCAGCGGCCCCTGCTCCGTTCAGTACAATCTTCACGTCTTCGATTTTCTTGCCCGACAGATGCAACGCATTGATCAGACCAGCAGCACAAATCACTGCTGTTCCGTGCTGGTCGTCGTGGAAGACCGGGATGTCCATTTCTTCCTTGAGCCGTTGCTCAATGATGAAGCACTCGGGCGCCTTGATATCTTCCAGATTGATGCCGCCAAAGGTCGGCCCCATTAATCGGACAGCATCGCAAAATGCATCGACGTCCTCGGTATCAAGTTCGATGTCGATGGAATTGACGTCGGCAAACCGTTTGAAAAGGACCGCCTTGCCTTCCATTACAGGCTTTGAGCCAAGCGCGCCTAGGTTGCCCAACCCTAACACGGCGGTGCCGTTTGAGATCACGGCCACAAGGTTGCCCTTGTTCGTGTAATCGTAGGCAGTTTCTGGCTTCGCCGCGATTTCCTCGCATGGCACGGCCACACCGGGAGAATAGGCCAGCGACAAATCGCGCTGGGTGGTCATCGGAACGGTCGCGTTCACCTCGAACTTGCCGGGTGTCGGATGGATGTGGAAATTGAGCGCGTCTTCCCGCGTGTACTTCGTCTTGGCCATAGATTCCTCCCAGACGCCACCCTATCGGGATCGTTTGCGGGGGCAAGCGGGAAGCTTTTCAACTGGTGTGCCGACTCCTGCGGCGTTATTGTCAAAAAAACACTCTGGGGGAGTGAGCAGTGACCGTCGCCAATGCCGCCGTCACCCCGATGATGGCGCAGTATCTGGAAATCAAGGCCGATCATCCGACCGCGCTGTTGTTCTATCGGATGGGCGATTTCTATGAGCTTTTCTTCGACGACGCTGTTGCGTCAGCCGAAGCTCTGGACATCGCGCTGACAAAACGCGGCAAACATCTGGGCGAAGACATACCGATGTGTGGCGTGCCGGTTCACGCCGCTGAAGGGTATTTGCTGACACTCATCCGAAAAGGTTTTCGGGTGGCCGTCTGCGAACAGCTTGAGGACCCGGCCGAAGCCAAACGCAAGCGCGGATCGAAAGCCGTCGTCAAACGGGGTGTCGTGCGTCTGGTTACGCCCGGCACCTTGACCGAGGACTCGCTACTCGATGCGCGCCGCCATAACTATTTGGCTGCACTTGCGGATGTTCGTGGCGAGGCGGCCATCGCCTGGGCCGATATCTCGACCGGTTCCTTTCATGTTCTACCAACTTCATCAGAACGCTTCGGCCCCGAGCTGGCGCGGATGCGTCCAAAAGAGGTCTTGGTTTCTGAAACCAGACTCGATGACTTCTCCGATTTGATCGCCGAATCTGGCGCTTCGATGACCCCACTAGTCAACGGGAGTTTTGATAGCCAGTCGGCAACACGTCGAATTTCCGAACACTTTGAGATTGATGGGCTTGATGCGTTCGGATCTTTTTCTCGACCCGAGTTGTGCGCAATGGGTGCGATCTTCGACTATCTGGAGCTTACCCAGAAAGGAAAGCTTCCTCTTCTGCGGCCACCGCAACGTGAAAGCACAGGTGGCACGGTTCAGATCGACGCCGCAACGCGCCGCAATCTTGAGCTGACACAGGCTTTGTCAGGTGGTCGGGAAGGGTCTTTGCTCGCAGCGATCGATCAGACCGTCACCGCTGGTGGCGGGCGATTGCTGGAGCGGCGGATCTCGTCGCCGTCCTGCGATATTTCCGTGATCAATGCGCGGCTTGAGTCAATTGCCTTCTTGATGGGCAACTCGAGCTTGGCCGAGGATTTGCGCACTGCACTTCGCAGCTGTCCTGATGTAGACAGAGCTTTATCGCGGCTTTCGCTTGATCGCGGTGGTCCCCGCGACCTTGCCGCAATCAGAAACGCGCTGACACAGGCTGCTGAGATTGCGGAAATTCTTCCGGCTGAAATGCCTGAATTGATGCAGCAACAGGCCCAAAACCTGATCGGTTTTGACGATTTAGTCGCCCTACTCGACGCGGCGCTGGTCGCTGAACCGCCTCTGTTGGCGCGTGACGGAGGATTTATCGCTGAACGATACGATGCCGAGCTTGATGAGGCGCGAAAGCTTCGGGATGAAGGCCGAAGTGTTATCGCCGGATTTCAGGCGAACTATACCCAGCAAACGGGTATCGGTGCACTGAAGATCAAGCACAACAACGTCCTCGGATACTTTATTGAGACGCCAGCCACGCATGCTGACAAAATGCTGTCCGAGCCGCTGTCCGAGACATTCATTCACCGGCAAACCACTGCAAACGCCGTTCGCTTCACAACCGTCGAACTGAGCGAGATGGAAACCCGAATTCTGAACGCCGGCGGTCGGGCGCTAGAAATCGAAAAACGTCTCTATGAAAGGCTAAAACAAGCAATTTTGGATATTGCCGACCAGCTCAGAACTGCAGCGAGGGCGCTTTCAGAATTCGATGTCATTGCCGCGAATACTGTTTTGGCGCGCGACCGCAATTGGTGTCGTCCGGTGGTAAACGACACCCGAGACTTTAAGGTCACCGGCGGTCGTCATCCGGTCGTTGAACGCGCATTGAAATCCGAGGGTGCGCCTTTCATTGCAAACGATTGTGACCTAAGCGGGGGCGAAGCCGGTTCGCTTTGGCTTCTGACCGGACCCAACATGGCCGGTAAGTCGACTTTTTTGCGACAAAACGCGCTAATTGCCTTACTGGCCCAGGCTGGAAGTTATGTTCCGGCCAATTCCGCCGAAATTGGGCGCGTTTCCCAGATATTCAGCCGTGTCGGAGCAGCAGATGATCTCGCGCGTGGCCGATCGACGTTCATGGTCGAGATGGTCGAAACCGCAGCGATATTGAACCAGGCGAATGACAGGGCGTTGGTAATTCTTGATGAAATCGGCCGCGGCACTGCCACTTATGACGGATTGAGCATCGCATGGGCAACTTTGGAGCATCTGCATGATGTCAACAAATGCCGCGTTCTATTTGCGACCCACTATCATGAAATGACTCAGCTTGCCGACAAGATGGATGGCGTTAAGAACGCCACCGTGGCTGTTCGCGAGTGGGAAGGAGATGTCATTTTCCTTCATGAAGTGCGTCAGGGTGCGGCGGATCGAAGTTATGGCGTGCAGGTTGCGAAACTTGCCGGACTTCCAACCGCAGTCGTTGATCGTGCGCGCGTCGTGCTTGATGCCTTGGAAAAAGGCGAGCGCGAAGGCTCTGTAAGCCCCAAGGCGCTTATTGACGATCTGCCGCTTTTCGCGGCTACACCCACGCAAGCCAGCCCAAAACCCACGATTTCGTCCGAATTAGAGACTGTTCTCGGCGACATGGTCCCAGATGAAATGTCGCCGAAAGACGCCTTGATGGCGCTTTACGAGCTCAAGGCGCTTTTGGGAAATTCAGATAGCTGATTAGCCTGCGGGCATGGAGCTTACGCCGACTTTGGCCGGACGAAGAAGCCGATCGTGCAGCATGAAGCCGTCTGCGCTGACTTGAATGATCTCGCCTGCTGTTGTGCCTGGCACTGGGGCTTCGAACATCGCTTCGTGCAGCTGAGGATCGAACTTGTCGCCAACTTCTGGCGATATTGGCTCAATTCCGTGCTTCGAGAAAACGGTGACCAATTCGCGCATCGTAAGCTCTACGCCTTCGATGACCGCTTTGTTGGCCTCGCGGTTTTCTTCCGGGATCGATTCAATGGCGCGCTTCATGTTGTCAAAAACGGGTAATAGGTCCCGCGCCAAGCGCGAGCCGCCATATTGCTCTGCTTCGCGCCGGTCGCGGTCGGACCTTTTGCGCGCATTTTCGGCATCAGCCAAAGCCCGCATGAACTTGTCTTTGTAAGAATCGCGTTCCGCCAGAAGCTCGGAAAAAGCCTCTTCGTCTGACGGGTCTTCCAGTGCCTCGGGGCTATCAATATCGATCAGCTCTTCTTCTGGCATTGGTTTCTTAACTTTCTCGTCGCTCATCCTTGCCCTCGATCAGAAATCAAACGACCCACAAGCTGAGCCGTATAGTCAACAATTGGGACAATCCGCCCATAGTTAAGGCGCGTTGGTCCAATCACGCCAACTGCACCGATAATCTTTCGATCAGCGTTCATATATGGAGACACCACCAAAGAGGAACCCGAAAGTGAAAAAAGCTTGTTCTCAGAACCAATAAAAATGCGCACGCCCTCGCCGGATTCCGTCAATTCAAGGAATTCGGCGATGTCACGCTTGCGTTCCAGGTCATCAAACAACGTGCGGATTCTATCAAGCTCATCCTCTTCGGTGCTTTCGGCCAACAGATTCGCCCTGCCCCGAACGATCAGTCGTTCATAGGACGAACCTTCGTTCTCCCAAATGGCGCCGCCAGCTTCGACCAACTCTCTGGCAAGCGAATCCAGTTCTTGACGTCGCAACGCAATCTCGGACTGCACGGATCGACCCAGCTCGGAAAGCGTTTTGCCCTCAATCACAGAGTTCAGGAAATTTGCAGCCTCGCGCATCGAGCTTGGGGTTTGTCCCGCTGGCGGATGAAAAACCCTGTTCTCAACCTGTCCATCTGCGAAGACCAAAACCACAAGCGCCCGATCCGGTGCCAGGCTGACAAACTCAATGTGGCGAACGGGCGCTTCGTGCTTCGGTGTGAGCACCAGACTTGCGCCATGCGTTGCGCCCGACAAAGCCGAACCAACGCGATCAAGCAGCCCGGAAACATCTGCGTCATTCGGGCCAAGTGAACTATCGATCGAGTCTCGGTCGTCTTTGGAAAGATCGCGGACTTCCAATAGACCATCGACAAACATGCGAAGCCCAAGCTGTGTGGGAATGCGTCCTGCCGAAACATGTGGCGAGTCAAGTAGCCCCATGTACTCAAGGTCCTGCATCACATTTCGAATGGTCGCCGCGCTGACCTGCTCGCTCATTTCGCGCGTGAGTGTACGAGACCCAACTGGATCGCCCGTTTCAAGATAGCCCTCGACAACCCGGCGAAACACTTCGCGCGAGCGGTCATTCATATCGTTTAACAGGTTGCCGGCGTCACTCATTTCAATCACGTGCAGCAATGGGGCGATGCAATTAAATGCAAGTGGGCGGTAACGTCAATCGGGCTTGATGCATCAGGATGCTGCGATTATGACCCCGTAAATTCTTGTAGAGGTTTTCCAATGCGACCATCCGGGCGTCAAACAAACGAAATGCGCGATGTGCAGATTGAAACCGGTGTGACCCGTCATGCCGAAGGGTCATGCCTGATCAAATGTGGGGACACCCACGTTCTTTGCACCGCGTCGATTGACGAACGCGTGCCGCATTGGATGAAGAATACAGGGTTGGGTTGGGTCACTGCCGAATACGGCATGCTGCCGCGCGCCACACATACCCGAAGCCAACGCGAGGCAAAGAAAGGCCAATCCGGACGCACGCAGGAAATCCAACGCTTGATTGGGCGCAGCTTGCGCGCTTGCGTTGATCGTTCCGCCTTGGGAGAGCGCCAGATCCTCGTTGATTGCGACGTGATCCAGGCCGACGGCGGCACACGCTGTGCATCCATTACCGGTGGCTGGGTTGCGCTTCGTTTGGCCACAAACAAGCTGCTTCGGTCGGGCATGATCACATCGGATCCATTGGTTGATAATGTCGCCGCGGTTTCGTGCGGTATTTACGCGGGACAACCAGTGCTTGATCTCGACTACCCGGAAGACAGCGAAGCTGGTGTCGATGGAAACTTCGTAATGACCGGCAGGGGCAAGCTGATTGAGGTTCAGATGTCTGCTGAAGGGTCGACATTTTCGCGCGACGAAATGTCGACGCTGCTCGATCTTGCCGCCGACGGTGTAGACGCATTGGCGGCTGCGCAAAACAGCGCTGTTGAATGATGCGCGTATTCGATGACCAGACGCTATTGGTTGCGACCCACAATGCGGGCAAGCTTGAAGAGATCACCGATCTTCTGAAAGACTTTGGCATATCGGTCATCGGGGCTGCCGAAAAAGGCCTGCCGGAGCCTGAAGAAACTGGCACAACTTTTGTCGAGAACGCCCGGCTAAAAGCGCATGCAGCATCAATGGCGACAGGATTGCCAGCATTGGCGGACGATTCGGGAATTGAAATCGACGCGCTTGATGGCGCGCCCGGTGTTTATACGGCGGACTGGGCAGAGACCCCCAGCGGCCGCGATTTCGTTAAAGCGATGACGGATACCAACGACAAGCTTGAGGCAATATCCGCCCCAACACCACGAACCGCGCGGTTTTGTTGCACGTTTGTTTTGGCGTGGCCCGATGGTCATGACGAGGTTTTTGAGGGTCGAATGGAGGGCCAGGTTGTTTGGCCAATGCGTGGCGATCAAGGCCATGGGTACGACCCGATTTTCCAGCCCGATGGATACGACATCACTTTTGGTGAAATGGATCGGTGGGAAAAAAACCGGATCAGCCATCGCGCGGATGCTTTTCGCAAATTGAAAACGATTTTCAAGAATGGCTGAGCTGCCCGGCTTTGGGCTTTATGTCCACTGGCCGTTCTGTCAGGCAAAATGTCCCTACTGTGATTTCAACAGCCATGTGAGCACTCAGATTGATCACGCAGAATGGGCCCGCGCGTACGAAATGGAAATCGAGCGCTTGGGTGAAGAAACTGGTGAGCGCCGCTTGAACTCGGTGTTTTTTGGTGGCGGAACACCAAGCTTGATGGACCCGCAAACTGTTGAGAGGGTGTTGTCATCCGCGCGTCGCGTATGGTCCTTCGCAAACGACATCGAAATAACGCTCGAAGCCAATCCGACATCTGTTGAGGCCGACAGGTTCAAGTCCTTCTTTGCTGCAGGGGTTAATCGGGTGTCGGTTGGTCTTCAGGCGTTGAACGATGCCGACCTAAAACAGCTGGGGCGTTTGCACACGGCGGACGAAGGCCGACGCGCATTCGACATCGCCCGGGCGGTCTTTCCAAGATCCTCGTTTGACCTAATCTATGCGCGCCAGGATCAGTCCTTGTCAGACTGGGAAGCAGAACTTGCGGAAGCTATCGCGTTCGCTTCAGCCCATCTTTCTCTTTATCAGCTAACGATCGAACCAGGCACTGCATTTGGTGACCGCCAAAAACGAGGTTTGTTGCGCGGATTGCCGCCAGACGATTTGGCTGCTGACATGTACGAGATGACGCAGCAAATGACGCTTGATGCCGGATTGCCTGCCTATGAGACATCCAATCACGCGCAAGCTGGCGATGAATCCAAGCACAACCTCATTTACTGGCGGGGCGGAGATTGGGCTGCCATCGGACCAGGCGGGCACGGCCGCCTGACTTTGGATGGATCGCGCTACGCAACTGAAACACCTCGATCGCCTAAGGAGTGGCTAGGCGCGGCTCTAAATGGCGAAAATCCCGAAAACCGAACCGTGCTGTCTCAAGAAGAAATCAACGAAGAAGCTGTCATGATGGGCTTGCGGCTGGCAGAAGGCGTGGAGGCAGCTCTGATCCCGCAGTTTGAAGAAAAGATCAATAATATCAATGGTTTGGCGGAAAGTAATCTGATCGAGCTACACGATGGACGCATAATGCTAACCGCTGCCGGGCGGCCGCTGTTGAATGCAGTTCTTCGAGAGCTTCTGGTCTAAACCTCGCCCGCGCCGGACGTAACCGAAAGCCTGCGGCAGACTTCGTCCAGCTCTTCGAGATCCTTGTACTTTACCGTTAGTGTCCCCGATGCGCCATCGGCTCCATGCGCGATGGACACTTTCATTCCAAGCGCTGCCGTCAAGTCTTTCTCTAACACGCGGGTGTCCGCATCTTTTTCTGGCGCTGCATTTGCATTTGTCGGCTTAAGTGCAGCTGTCGGCTTTTTAACCAGCGCCTCAAGCTGCCGAACTGAAAGACCTTTCTTGATCGCAAGCCCTGCCAATCCAATCGGGTCTTCAGCGGTGACAAGCGCGCGAGCATGACCAGCAGACAGGCGCCCGTCCCTCAGCATCTCAAGAACTGGGTCTGGTAGAGTCAGAAGCCGAAGAAGGTTTGCAATGTGGCTGCGGCTTTTTCCCAATGCCTCTGCAAGCTTCTCTTGGGTGTGTCCAAAGCGGTCCATCAGTTGCCGATAGCCAGCAGCCTCTTCCACTGCATTCAGATCAGCCCGCTGAATGTTTTCAATGATAGCGATCTCGAGCACCTCGGTATCGTCCAGATCGCGAACGATGGCCGGCACTTCGTGAAGACGGGCACGTTGTGCAGCCCTCCAACGGCGCTCGCCAGCGACAATCTCGTATTTTCCCGGTGCGCCAGGCGCGTTTCTTAGGATCAAGGGCTGAATGATCCCTTTTTCCTGGATGGAAGCCGCAAGCTCTTTCAACGCATCTTCCGTGAAGGTGCGCCTTGGCTGGTCTGGGTTAGGCTGAATATTTTCAACCGGGATCAAAACCTCGGCCTTGCGAGGCGCGTCGTCGCTCTTTGGAGTCGGTGCAACATCAACATCCGCCATAAGCGCCGAAAGACCGCGCCCCAATCCCCTGCGTTCTGGTTTCGCCTGCGCCATCTCTATACCCTATGTTGATGTCCCTGCTGATCTTCCTACCACTTCTTGTGCCAGAGAGCGATAGGCTTTGCTGCCTTTTGACGCCGGATCGTAATAAATTACCGGCACCGCGTACGATGGAGCTTCGGATACGCGTACATTCCGAGGAATAATCGTTTCGAATACGAGCTCACCCAAAGTATCACGCGCATCCGCTTCTACTTGTTGGCTCAAGTTGTTGCGGCCATCGAACATGGTCAACACTACACCTTCAATTCTTAACTCCGGGTTTGCAGACTGGCGAACTTCGCGAATGCTGAGCATAAGTTGCGACAAGCCCTCCAAAGCAAAGAACTCACTTTGCAAGGGTATCAGCACAGAATGCGATGCTACCATCGCGTTGACCGTCAACAGACTAAGGGACGGAGGACAATCGATCAAAATGAAGTCCAGCCCAAATGCGTCCATTTTTGGTTGCCGCAAGGCGTCGTACAACAGAAAGCTGCGCTTTTCGACTGACATCATTTCGATGTCAGCTGACGACAGATCGGTGGTCGCTGGCGCAATCATCAACCCCTCAACCAGGGTGGGCCTTATGACGTCATCAAGGTCGACGTCGTCCAAAAGAAGGTCATAAGTCGTATAATCACGGTCTTCCGGATCAATTCCCAACCCGGTGGACGCATTCCCTTGTGGGTCAAGGTCCACAATCAGAACGCGGTAACCGCTTTCGGCAAGCGCTGCGCCAAGATTTATTGTTGTTGTCGTTTTTCCAACTCCACCTTTTTGATTGGTGATGGAAATGATCTTAGGGCCTTTTGGCCGCGTTGGATCAGACACGCGTGATGCCTCCGATCTTCAGGATTGCTGCGGTTTTGTCCGTGGCACTTGGAAGTACCGTACAGTTGAAGGACCATGTTTTGCGCGCCTGTTCAAGCTCTGACATGTGCTGCGCGCCCTTCATTAACAATGCTGTGCCGTCACGTTTCAAATGCATGGACGCCAGCGCGAGCAAATCAGAAAGCGGCGCCAATGCTCGTGCCGAAACAACGTCCGCCTCCAGCGGCTCAACGTCTTCGATACGCTTATTTATAACGGTGAAGTTAGCACCAGTTTCGCGTGCGACCGTTCTTAAGAACGTTGCTTTCCTCTGATCGGATTCCACCAGAAAAACGCTGAGCCCTGGTTGCTCCGCTCCAAGAATGGCGATGACCGCCCCTGGAAATCCGCCCCCGCTACCAAGGTCTGCCCACACACTGCAATCCTCTGGTCGGTGCGCCCAAACTTGGGCGGAATCCCAAATATGCCGAGACCAAAGATCGTCGAGGGTTTTTGGCGCGACCAGATTGATCCGAGGATTCCACGTTCTCAGAAGTTGGGCGTAGATCTCCAGCCGCTCCAATGTTTCACGTGAAACATTTTGGCTGACTTGAGCTTCGACGTTGGGAATCATGCTGTTCGGCGTTCATGCTGCCGAAGCTTGGCCAGCAGAAGTGTAAGCGCCGCGGGAGTCATGCCCTCAACACGGCCTGCGTGCCCAAGTGTTTCTGGGCGCACTTTTTCCAGCTTGCTGCGCAGTTCCGCTGACAACCCAGACATGTCGCCATAATCAAAGTCGTTCGGAATTCTGTGGGCTTCGTCTTTCTTCAGCGCCGCCACATCCCGTTTCTGTCGCTCAATATAGTTGGCGTACAGCGCGTCAAACTTGATCTGGCTCCTGACGTTCTCCGGAATGCGCTGCAGTTCAGGCCGCAGCTTGATTAAGGCGTCAAAGTCAACATCTGCGAACGCAAGAAGCTCAAGCCCATCCCTGCGCGCACCATCTTCTGCAATTCGAATACCTGATTTGGCTGCTTCGGAAGCGGATACAGAGATTTCGCTCAGGACTTCGCGGCCAGATGCCAATGCGTCCATTTTGCTTTCAAAAACCTGTTTCCGGCGCTCTCCAACACACCCAGCCTGCAGCCCCAACGGTGTCAGCCTTTGGTCTGCGTTGTCGGCGCGCAAGGAAAGCCGGTATTCAGCGCGCGACGTGAACATTCGATACGGCTCTGTCACGCCTCGCGTTACCAAATCATCAATCATTACACCAAGATACGATACATCACGCCCAAAAGTTACTGGCTCAAGGCCCAGCGCTTCCCCTGCCGCATTCAGCCCAGCAACCATGCCCTGGCCTGCTGCTTCTTCATATCCGGTTGTACCATTTATCTGGCCCGCCAGATAAAGGCCGGGAACTGATTTCAGTTGCAGGCTTGGCGTCAACGACCGCGGATCGACATAGTCGTACTCGATCGCATATCCGGGCTGAGCGATTTCTGCGCTCTCAAGCCCTACGATCGAATGAACGTAATCAACCTGGACCTCCTCAGGCAGCGAGGTGGAGATGCCGTTTGGGTAGATCAGATCGCTTGTCAGGCTTTCCGGCTCCAGGAAAATCTGATGAGACGTTTTATCAGCGAACCGCACAACCTTGTCTTCAATCGACGGACAATACCTAGGGCCCACACCATCGATGTGGCCGCCATACATGGCCGAACGGCTTAGGTTTTCACGGATGATCTCATGAGTTTTTTCGTTTGTATGAGTAATTCCGCACGAAACCTGTTTTGCGGACGGCCCATCAGACAAAAATGAGAACAGCACCGGATCATCGTCGCCAGGCTGGTCTTCCAGGACACTCCAATTGATCGAACCCGATTTTAGACGGGGCGGAGTGCCTGTCTTTAGCCGACCCAAATCAAGCTCGAAGCTATCAATGCGCTCAGCCAGTTTAACCGACGGCCTGTCCCCTATGCGGCCGCCCGGCCTAGAAACATCGCCGATGTGAATGATGCCGCGCAGAAATGTTCCAGTCGTTAGCACCACCGCCCGGGCCGTAAGCTCTGACCCATCGCCCAGAACAACCCCGCGTACAGCGTCGCCATCCATGATGAAGTCGCTGGCTTCGCCTTCCACGATTTCGATATTCGTTTGGGCCCTTGTTTCGTTGAGCATTGCCGCCCGATACAACGCGCGGTCGGCCTGCGCCCTTGGGCCCTGAACCGCCGGGCCTTTTCGGCGGTTCAAAAGGCGAAACTGGATTCCTGCTTTATCGGCCACCCGCCCCATAACGCCGTCAAGCGCGTCGATTTCTCGAACAAGATGGCCTTTGCCAAGACCGCCAATCGCGGGATTGCATGACATTACGCCAATGTCGGATTCCTTCAATGTCACCAAAGCAACACGCGCACCACGGCGGGCAGCAGCGTGAGCGGCCTCGGTACCTGCGTGGCCTCCTCCGACCACAACGACATCAAATGAAAAATGTTTCACGTGAAACATCCTGGTTACTTGCCGATGCAAAAACTGGAGAAAATCTCGTCCAGCACATCCTCCACATCGACGCGACCAACGAGAGAGTCAAGTGATCTGATGGCAGTCCTGATCTCTTCCGCAATCAATTCCGTTAGCTCAGGTGAAACCGCAAGCTGGTTATTTGCCGATGCCAGCGACGATATTGCGTCGCTCATGGCGGATCGATGCCTTGCTCGAATTGAAAGACCGGCGCCCCCCGCACGGGTCGAAAGCTCTGCCCCGACTTTTTCAAGAATGCGGCCAACGCCATCACCAGAAACAGCGGAAAAATCGGCGTCCCTGACCATGTCCGCCTTACCTACGACAACCATATCTCCGTCTTCCGCTTCAATCAGGGGTACATCACCGCGGTTTTCCAGCAAAATAATTCGCAAATCGGCCAGCTCTGCCCGCCGCTTTGCCAACTCGACACCCAAAGATTCGATTTTGTCTTCTGTTTCCCGCAATCCGGCGGTATCCAGGAACGTGATAGGAAGCCCCGAAATGTCCATTCGAACTTCAATGACATCCCGGGTCGTTCCCGCCACATCAGAGGTGATTGCAGCCTCGCGACCCGCAAATGCGTTTAATAGGGTCGATTTTCCAACATTCGGTGGGCCTACAATCGCGACTTCAAACCCGTCGCGAATACGCTCGGCCATTTTGGTTCCCGCGCTTTCACGCTCCAGTGACGTCCGAACGTCATCCAACAGGTTGCCAACTTCGGGATAAACGTCCTCTGGAACTTCTTCGTCGGCAAAATCTATGGTCGCCTCAATCAAAGCGGCTGCCCGGATCAATTTCGAGCGCCATTCCTCAACCTTCTCGCCCAAGGCGCCGGAAAGCACTCGCATCGCTTGCTTTCTTTGTGCCTCGGTTTCGGCTTCGATCAGATCGGACAGGCCTTCAACTTGCGCCAAATCCAGCTTTTCGTTTTCAAGGGCGCGCCGAGTAAATTCGCCTGCCTCCGCCTGGCGGCAACCCGGAATCTCGGACAGAGCAGCCAAGACAGAGCTTATGACAGCAACGGCCCCATGCAGATGCAGCTCCACGATGTCTTCTCCGGTGAAGCTTTGGGGACTATCGAAATATAGCACAAGCGCTTCGTCCAGAACCTCGCCTTCGTGGCGCAGCGTTCGAAGCTCGGCCTTGCGCGGTGCATCGGGAAGACCACAAAGCTTGGCCGCCGCGGACTTTGCATCAGGACCCGAAATGCGGATAACAGCAACACCGGATTTTCCCCGCGCTGTCGCCAGGGCAAATATCGTATCCATTTCCGCCTAACCCACTGATTTAAATCAGTAAATTACGTGTTCATAGAGTCGAAGAATTCCGCATTCGTCTTTGTTTGCTTAAGCTTCGACAAAAGAAACTCGATTGCATCTGTTGTGCCCATAGGGTTGAGAATGCGGCGCAAAACAAAGGTCTTCTGGAGGTCGTTCTTGTCGACCAACAGGTCTTCTTTCCGCGTACCGGATTTGAGGATGTCCATCGCTGGGTAGACACGCTTGTCAGCAACTTTCCGATCCAGAACGATTTCGCTGTTACCGGTGCCTTTGAATTCTTCGACGATAACTTCGTCCATCCGGCTGCCAGTCTCGATCAGGGCCGTCGCGATAATCGTCAGCGACCCGCCCTCTTCAATGTTTCGCGCAGCACCGAAGAAACGCTTCGGGCGCTGAAGAGCGTTCGCATCGACACCGCCGGTCAAAACTTTACCCGATGAAGGAACGACGGTGTTAAACGCGCGACCAAGACGCGTGATCGAATCCAGCAAGATAACAACATCACGCTTGTGCTCGACCAAGCGCTTCGCTTTTTCGATAACCATATCCGAAACGGCTACGTGGCGGGTTGCTGGTTCGTCAAAGGTTGAAGAGACAACCTCGCCCTTCACCGAGCGATGCATATCCGTAACTTCCTCAGGACGTTCGTCGATGAGAAGCACGATCAAATAGCATTCGGGATGATTGGTTTCGATCGAATGCGCGATATTCTGCAGAATGACGGTCTTACCTGTCCGCGGCGGCGCCACGATCAAAGACCGTTGTCCTTTACCAATCGGCGCAACCAGATCGATAACGCGCGCTGACTTATCCTTGATGGTCGGGTCTTCAATCTCCATCTTCAGACGTTCGTCTGGATAAAGCGGCGTCAGGTTATCGAAGCTGACCTTGTGGCGCGCTTTCTCAGGATCTTCGAAGTTGATCTTCTCGACCTTCGTCATCGCGAAGTAACGCTCGTTGTCGTTTGGTTCGCGGATCACGCCTTCCACTGTGTCCCCAGTCCGCAAGGCGAACTGGCGGATCATTTCCGGCGAGACATAGATGTCATCCGGACCTGGAAGATAGTTTGCTTCCGGTGATCGAAGAAATCCGAAGCCATCCTGAAGCACCTCAAGAACCCCGTCTCCTCCAATCGTCCAATCGTCATCCGCACGCTCCTTCAGGATCGAGAACATCATCTCGCCCTTGCGCATTGTGGACGCGTTTTCGATCTCAAGGTCCTCTGCAAGGTCCAAGAGCTCTTTAGGCGACTTCGATTTCAATTCTGAAAGATTGAGGCGATCAGACATACAATAATTCCTTCAGCCGGGCTGGGCCGGACTTTGCGATACAAGTTTGGAATCTCAACGTCAGTCAGGACGACCAACGCAGCGGTATTTAGGATTTCGGCACGCCCAAGTCAACTTTTCTAGAAAGGTCGCGCAATGACAGAAATGATGATGATGATGAGAAGAACCGTCGGAACTTCATTCATGATCCGGTAATGTCGGCCGGTTCTTGTGTTGGTTCCATTCATGAAGTCTTTGCGACGCAATCCACACCAATGATGAAACCAGGTCATGACCAGAACAGCCGCTGCTTTTGTCCAGGGCCAAAACTCAGACCAATCAATGTACCCGGGCGTTGCAACCATGATCAGACCAAAGATCCAAGTGGCGATCATCGCAGGGTTCATAATGGCCCGAAGCAGCCTGACTTCCATCGTTTGAAAAAGTTCATGCAACTCGCCGGTGCTTCCGGCCCGCTCAGCGTGATAGACAAAAAGTCTGGGCAAATAGAACAGACCCGCCATCCACGCGATGACTGAAATCACATGGAGGGATTTCACCCAAGGATACAAAGTTTCAAGCATATTCCCGTCCTTGTTCTCAGCCCTTCCTAATAAAATAAATATAAGAAAGAAAAGATGTTGGTGTTGTAGGGCCTTGGGATACCGTGGATTAAAGATCTGTTAACTGACTTATCCAACGTGAGGATAGATCAAATCTCAAAGCCCCAAATCTGTGAGAAAACCCGCAATAAACCATACATATCAATGATTTAAATGGGTGCCGCCGTTGAGAAGCTCTGTTGATAAATCGGGGAGGAAATTTTGACAAACCGGTTCTCCACATAGACGCAGAATTCTGTGTCCACGGTGGACAAATCCCGGCAAAACTTTCTGTAGTCCAAGCATACCCCCACCTGATCGTTGAAGCTGAAGTTTTGCAGACATCACGCACAGTCTGGCGCACAGACTTTCCCCCAGCTATGTCCACATCATGACACAGCTCATCCTAGCTTCCGGTTCCGAAATCCGCGCCAGACTACTAAAGAACGCCGGCGTTGAACACGATGTAGTAAATGCCCGCGTTGATGAGGAAACAATCAAACAATCTTTGAAGGCCGATGGAGCAAGTCCGCGCGACATAGCTGACGCCTTGGCCGAAGCGAAAGCGCGCCGCGTTTCGCAAAGGCATCCCGACGCTTTGGTTTTGGGGTGCGACCAGGTCCTCTCGCTCAAGGGCGAGTTGTTTTCAAAACCGGACAGTGTCGAACGAGCAGAACAGCAGCTGAAGGCGTTGCGCGGAGAAACACATCAACTCTTGTCTGCAGCGGTGATCTACGAAGATGCAAAACCTATCTGGCGGCACGTTGGTGTTGTGCGTCTGACAATGAGAAAGTTTTCGGACGAATTTCTCGCAGAGTACATCGATAGAAATTGGGAAAGTATTCGTCACAGTGTAGGAGCCTATAAGCTCGAAGAAGAAGGCATCCGCCTGTTCGGCAAGATTGAGGGCGACTACTTCAATGTTCTTGGGCTACCGCTTTTGGAGCTCTTGTCCTATTTGACATTGCGAGGCACGCTTAAAGCATGAGCAAACGCAACATTCCCTTAGCCGGCGTTATTGGCTCGCCGATTGCACACTCAAAGTCGCCGCGCCTGCACGGCCACTGGCTGAAAAGGTACGGCATCAACGGGCATTACATTCCCATGGAAATTGCGCCGGACGATTTGGAGGATGCGCTACGCGTACTTCCACGGCTGGGGTTCGCTGGAGTGAACGTAACCATTCCGCATAAGGAACACGCGCTTCAGATCGCCGACCTCGTAACTGACAGAGCAGCCGTGATGGGTGCGTCGAATACCCTGATCTTTCGCAAAGACGGAAAAATTCACGCCGACAACACCGATGGGTACGGCTTCATTGAAAACCTGCGGCAGAATGCACCGAACTGGAATCCGGCAGCTGGGCCCGCAGCGGTAATAGGTGCGGGCGGAGCCGCACGCGCCATCGTTGCGGCATTGATAGATGTGGGCGTACCGGAAATCCGCCTGACGAACCGAACCAAAACGCGCGCAGAAGCACTGCGACAGGAATTCGGAACGAAGATTGAAGTTTACGACTGGGTTCAGGCTGGAAATGCGATTGATGGCGCGGCGACCGTTGTCAATACAAGCTCGCTGGGAATGGAAGGTGCGCCTGAGATGCGTGTGCCACTGGACGCCTTGTTGCCAAGCGCCACTGTGACTGATCTGGTCTATACGCCACTAGAGACGAAGCTCCTTGCACACGCAAAGTCGATCGGATGTACGACTGTTGATGGGTTGGGAATGCTGCTTCATCAGGCGGCGCCGGGTTTTGAGCGTTGGTTTGGTGTCAGGCCGGAAGTGGACGACGAATTGCGCAAGGCCGTACTAAGGTGAGCAAACCGTTCGTCATCGGTTTGACTGGCTCAATTGGTATGGGCAAGTCGACCACAGCCCAAATGTTTGCGGACGAAGGCATTCCGGTTTGGAGCGCGGACGACGCAGTGCACGAGCTGTACTTACCAGGACATGAAGGCGCCGAAGAAATAGCCAAGCTTTCCCCAGAATCCGTTGGCGCAGAGGGCGTTGATCGGTCCGAGCTTTCGAATTGGATTGCTGGAAACCCGGAACGACTGAAGGCCATTGAGTCAGCCATACATCCACTCGTGGCACACCATCGTGCTCAATTTCTCGAGGATTCCAAAGCTGAAATTGCGCTCGTCGATATTCCGCTTTTGTTTGAAACGGGGGCCAACGAATGGGTCGATGCTGTTGTGGTTGTTTCGGTCGATCAGGCTGAGCAAAGGCGCCGTGTACTTGAGCGCGAAGGAATGACCGAAGAAAAGCTTGAAATGATCTTGGCGAAACAAATGCCGGATGACGAAAAAAGAGCGCGGGCAGACTTTGTCATCGAAACGACCACGCTTGAAACTGCGCGAAGTGCCGTGCGAGATGTCATCGAGAAGATCACCGCCAGGATCAGCGATGCGTGAAATTGTCTTGGATACAGAAACCACGGGGTTCGATCCCGAATCCGGCGACCGTATTGTGGAAATCGGCGCGGTCGAATTGCTTCGTCATGTTCCCACGGGAAAGACATATCATCAGTATATTAACCCCGAGCGGTCCATGCCGCAGGACGCGTTTGAAGTTCATGGGCTGGGAGACGACTTCTTGAAGGACAAACCGGTGTTCAAGGACATCGCGGAGGACTTCATAGAATTTGTTGGAGACGCAAAGCTTGTTATTCACAACGCCGCGTTCGACATGAAGTTTCTAAACGCTGAGCTTGGCTGGGTGGGTAAACCCCATTTGGACTGGGAGCGTGCGGTCGATACGTTGGCGATTGCACGGAAGAAATTCCCTGGCTCTCCCGCATCGCTGGATGCGTTGTGCAGACGGTATGGAATCGACAACTCTGCCCGCACACTCCACGGCGCACTTCTCGACAGCGAGATTCTGGCAGAAGTCTATCTAGAACTTATCGGCGGTCGGCAGCCGGACTTCGGTCTTGCCGAGAACGCGGCTCCAGTTACCCAAGCCGCGGGTTCGAATGACCAAGGGCGGGTTGGTCAGCGACCAACACCTCTCAAGCCACGACTTACGGACGCGGAAGAAAAAGCCCACGCCGATTTCATTTCCGGCATGGGCGAAAAAGCACTTTGGGCGCGCTTTAGCTGACGGGCTGGCCTTCTGCCTGAGCCTGCTGGCGCTGCAACATTGTCTGGCGATAAAGCGCAACAAAATCGACCGTGTCGAGGTTGAGCGGTGGGAAACCACCTTCGCGAGTGATGTCGCCAACCAAACGCCGCACAAACGGGAACGTCATGCGGGGGCATTCGATCAGAAGGAACGGGTGTAGTTGTTCCTCTGGAACGTTTTCGATCTGGAAGATCCCGGCGTATTCAAGTTCGAGGACGAAGATCGTGGCGTCGCCATCTTTCACTTTCGAGGTGATGTTGTACTTGGAAATGACCTCGTACTGGTTGTCTCCGCGCTTCTTCGCGTCAAGCGCCACCTGAACCTGGATGTCTGGCTGAACCTCACCCTGAATTGGTTTTTGAGACACAATGTTCTCAAAAGACATGTCGCGGATGAATTGACCCAGCACCTTCATCTGCGGCGGGGTCGGAGGCGTCGGTGCGGCCCCGTTATCGTTTTCAGCCATAAAAAGCTCCGTTTGGGTGATTCAATTTAGCGGATCGTCTAGCAGAGCCGGCTACTGCGCTCAATGCCGGGTCCAGCCCGATGGACCCTTCGGCTCGGAAGTGCCGAGGTCTTCGTATTCAGCGTCAATAATCGTTTCGCCTTGTGGGCCATTGTGTCTGTCTGCGGGATGAAGGGGCTGGATGTTGATACGAGACCGAACAGCCTGAAAAATTGCTGTTCGAATTCCAGGCACCAAAAGTGCAAAACCGACTGCATCGGTAAAAAACCCTGGCGTGAGCAACAAAGCGCCCGAGAACAGGATCATGGCCCCGTGCACCAGTGGTTCGGTTGGGTCCTTGAATTCATTCAATGAACCACGAAGCTGATTGAGCACGCCAAACCCCTGGCTTCGCACCAAAATCGTGCCAACAACGGCTGTAATTATCACGATTAGGAGAGTCGGAAGCAGCCCAATCAGGCCACCTACTTGGATAAACAGGGCGATTTCGACCAAAGGAACGATCAAAAACAAGAGAAACAGGCGCATTTCAATCCTTTCGTAGCAGGGCCGTAGGTAGACTTAGGCCCTTCTGCATCCTACATATGGATCGCACGTGCAGAAACCCAAGACTTCGTCTTCTGAGAGTAAAAATGAGCTCATCATTGATTCAACTGCTGGTCCTTGCCGGCATCGCCGTTTTCCTGATCCTTCGATTGCGCAGTGTCTTGGGCACCCGCGACGGATTCGAAAAACCGCCTGTCTCCGGACCCACATCATCCAGCCGCTCCGGCCGCCCAGAGTTTGACGTTATCGAAGGCGGACCAGATCGCGATATCACCGATCACGTTGAAGACGGATCCTCCAGCGCAAAAGCATTGGGCGCCATGAAGATGGCCGAGCCTGGCTTTGGCGTTAGCGAATTTCTTGAAGGCGCACGCGGTGCGTACGAAATGATACTGATGGCGTTCGAAAAGGGTGACCTGTCTGATGTACGCGGCTTCTTGTCGGACGAAGTTGCAGAGACATTCCAATCAGTCATCGACCACCGCGAAAGCGAAGGACTTACTGTCGAAGCCAATTTCGTCGGAGTTCGCGAAGTCGCGCTGAAGGAAGCTGAATTCAATCGTGAAACCAATGAAGGTGAAGTGACCGTCAAGTTCGTTGGTGAAATCACCTCGGTTGTGCGCAATCGGGACGGCGATATCGTCGAAGGCAATCCAAACGAGATTAAACGCCAGCGCGACGTCTGGTCGTTTGGTCGGAAATTTGGGTCTGACGATCCGAACTGGCAACTGGTCGCGACAGGAGAGTGATGCGATTTAATGCGGCGGCAATGGCTTTGACCTTTGCGGCTGGCATGGCGTCCGCCGAAGCAAAACTGCTGGACTGGACCGATCTCGACGGCTGGGCGGCCGACGATCACGACGCTGCCCGCGTAGCGTTCCAGGAAACCTGCGGAGACTTGAAAATCGGGGACTGGCCGGTCCTTTGCGCTATGGCTGCAAAAGAGGGCGCGTCGCGGACATTCTTCGAGACTTTCTTCCGACCAGTCGAAATCTCAGACGGAAGTGAGGCGCTTTTCACTGGGTACTACGAACCCGAGCTTGAAGGATCACGTGTTGAAGCGGGCGCGTTCAAGTATCCACTTTATCGGCGGCCGTCGGATGCGCCAAAAGGCCAGCCTTGGCTCACTCGCGAAGAAATTGAAACATCGGGCGTATTGGAGGGCCGCGGCCTTGAACTGGTCTGGCTGTCAGACCCGGTCGATAAGTTTTTCCTTCAGGTGCAGGGATCTGGACGGATAAAACTATCGGATGGTAGCCGACTTCGGGTCGGGTACGGTGGCAAGAATGGCCACCCTTATAAATCCATAGGGAACGAGCTTGTTCGTCGCGGAATATTTGAGGCCCACCAAGTGTCGGCTCAAACCATAAGGCGATGGGTCCAGCGAAACCCAAAAGAAGGGCCGAAGCTGCTTTGGCATAACCCATCTTACGTTTTCTTCCGTGAAGTGACTCGGGTGCCTGCAAACAAGGGCCCGCTTGGCGCAATGAACCGGTCGGTTACGGCTGGACGAACACTGGCCATCGACCCAGAGTTCGTTCCCTTGGGCGCACCAGTTTGGCTTGAAAAAGACGGCGACCTTCCCATTCGTCGGCTAATGGTCGCACAGGACACAGGCTCGGCGATCAAAGGGGCACAGCGGGCGGATATCTTTTTTGGTTCTGGCAAAGAAGCAGGAAACATAGCGGGACGAACACGCGACACTGGCCGAATGGTTGTCCTGTTGCCGGTTGAACAAGCGATGGATTTGGTTGAAAGCCGGTAACTATGGCCGGCAAGAAACCCCGTAAGCTCAATGAAGAAGAAAGCGCGCTTTGGAAGCGTGTGGCCGACACCGCCACACCACTGGACGGACGCGCCAAGTTTGCGCCGACCGCCCACAAGAAAGGCCCCAAAAAGAAGAAAAAGCAGGAACTGAGTCCTGCGCCAACAATTCAGCCTTTCGAGATTGGATCGCGTACATCGGAGAGAACACCGACGCACAATCTTGCACCTACTCTCTCAAGCCAGATGAATTCGGCTCCTGTTGCCATGGATCGCAAGACCTTTCAAAAAATGAAGCGCGGAAAAACTGCGCCCGAGGCCAAGATCGACCTTCACGGCATGACGGCTTCGGCTGCACACGGCGCGCTGACGTCGTTTATTCTGTCATCGCACGCTTCGGGAAAGCGGCTGGTTTTGGTGATTACAGGTAAGGGTCGGGTTTCGAACGACAGCAACCCAATCCCGGCCCGAATTGGCGTTCTTCGGCACCAGCTTCCGCATTGGCTTTCGACGCCACCTTTGAAATCCGTCGTGCTTCAGGTTGCTGAAGCGCATCAACGTCATGGCGGATCAGGCGCGTTCTACGTCTATTTGCGGCGCCGGTAGCCTTCGCTTCCCTTCCTGAACCGCTAACCAGACCAGGCCGGTCGCGGCCAAGAAGAAGGCTGAGTAGTAGATCATCTGCTGGGGGAAGGAATATCCAAGGTCGATGATCACACCTGATACACCCGGACCGATGGCTGAACCCAAAACCATAACGCTTGCGGATATTGCCTTGATCGCCCCGATATAACGTGTGCCGAAGTACTCGGCCCAGAATGCTGTTGGAACCGTAGCTTGCATTCCTGCGCCTATTCCAAAAACCATTAAGCCGATTGCGACGACCGGAAGTGATGTCGCCGATGAGATGATCAGGAAACTAACAGCGAACGGGATCAGGTAAATTCGGATCAAGCCCGACGATCCGAAGCGATCAATCAACTGTCCCGATACCACCATGACGATGACCGAAACGGTGGTCAGCAAAGGGAGCAAAGCCAAATACTCGGCCAGCCCGAACCCTTTCGTCTCGGCAATATGCACTTGCTGAAAGAACAATGCGGTGCCCCAAGCAGGTGGGCCAATGATCAGCGGGAACAGCAACCAGAAAAAGCGCGACCGAATAACCTCGCCCCGGGTCCAATGCTTACCGTCCATTCCCAGTGTTGTTGCGCTTTCGGCGTGCGATTGAGGTGTCCTTTCCGCCGACAAAAGCCAGATGACCAGCGGCAAAGACACAATGACAAGGGCGGCAGCGACCAACCAAAGGCTGCGCCAATGGTAGTGATCCAGAAGGGTTGCAAAAAGCACCGGGAAGAGAGCCGTTCCCACGGCAAACCCCATTGCGGATATCGAAAGTGCCAGTCCTCGGTGCGCGACAAACCACCGGGCCATGGCAGTCACGGCAAGTTGGCTGGTCATGCCCTGCCCAAGAAACCGCAACAAAAAAACCAGAACCGCAAGTCCGATAATGCTTGTGTTCCAGGCCATGCCAACACATGCCAGCGCCAATGCCGGAATAATGATCCAAGCTAGACTGCGGACGCGGAAGTGGTCGGTAACTGCTCCTGCCCAGAACATCAAAACAGCGGATGCGGTGGTTGCCACAGTGTAGGTCAGACCCCACTGCCCATCGGTCAGGCTGTAGGCCGCCATGATTTGGGCGGCGAATATCGAAACGAAGAAGGTCTGCCCATAGCTCGAGGTGAATGCCAGCAGAACGCCCGCTGACAAAAAGCGGGCATTTGTGCGCATGAAGCTAGTGACAGACATTTGCTGGCTTCATTCCGTTAACAAACGTTCCTGCAAGGCTTGCGCCAATGCCCGCCCGTCTTCACCAGCTTGCAAAAGCCCCTCGTAGGTGCCGGCGACGTCGCCTTCGCTTTTGTTCTGGTTGATCTTCCAGCTCCCTTCGAGGCGAGAGACCTTCATCTCAACCCCTACAATTCCTCGAGATAGCGAGCCGATGAAACGCTCTGGCGCATCGTCGACCTTCCACGGCTCTGATTGGCTGATTTCATTTGCGTTCGTCATTGCGTTGAGATGACGCAGTAGCCAGCTATCATCTTCCACCGTTCGTGCTGAGCCATGCGCGTGAACGGCAATATACGCCCAAGTCGGTACAACTTTGCCATGCTCCTTTTTCGAAGCGTACCACGACGGGGTAATGTACGACTGAGGGCCTTGGAAAATTGCAATCGTGTCCGCGCCGTCGCCAAGTGCACGCCAATGTGGGTTTGGACGCGCTAAGTGAGTTTGCAGATAAACTGACTCACCATCTTGCCGGAACTCCATCGGAACATGGGATGCGAACATCCCTTCACTTGTTGTCGAAACCAACGCAGCAAAACGAATGTCTCTGATCGCATCAGATAAAACATCCACACGATCTTCTCTGAATGCTTCTTGAGCGTACATCGAAAAAATCCAATTTGGTGAATTGCGGATCAGGCACAATGTCATCCGCCATACTGGTTGCAAGCTACGGCAAAGCGGAGATCGGTGAAAGAATAATGCTGGTCACATTCTGAATTGTCATGACAGCGCCGTATCGAAACGTCTCGCCACCTGTGACATTGCCCGCAAACGTCGAATCCAGCTGAGGAAGCTCTCGAAGAATGCTCATGAGCCCCTCGGAAGTTCCGACATTGAAGTGGCCCAAACCATTATTGAAGTTTGTGACATCCATCAGCGTCACTTGAATTTCAGACAAGCGGGAAGCATCGCTCAAGTTGCCAAGACGCTCGCGCTCTCCAGTAATGAAGGCCGAAAGATCCAACACCCGATCCTTGTCAGACACGAAGATGATGAAAGGCTCTGGCATCTGCGCGATTGCAGAAGTCTGGCTGCGGAAAACATCTATGTCGATGTCGGGCGACAACAGAACGACACCGCTTAAATTTCGCTTACTCCAACCCGGGGTTTTCAACTCTATTTGACGTATCGCCTCGACCGAGAGCTGTGCGCCCATAGAATGCCCGACCAGCAACACCCGGACGCCGGTTTTTGCCAAGTCTCGAATGTAGGATTCCAGCGCGTCACGAGAGAACAGCACACTGTCACGATCATAACCGTATCCCAACGGGCGCCCGGCGCTGGGCCATGAAAAGTGGGTGACCGCTCCGGGATACTTCAGGTCGTGATCAAGTTGAGCGACCCGCATCACACCATAGGCAAAATTGGTGTAATAGCCGTGCACGAAAAGAACGACTTCGCGCGCATTTGCAGGTCTGCGCATAAGCGACTTGCGAAGGTCACGAATGTGATGTTCGGCGGTAGGGTGCTTTGAAATCGACTGTGCCAGAAAGTGTTCGTCCGCATTTATTTCGCGTCCAGGCAATGTGAGCTCACCCGCGGATCGGTTTGGCGGAATTCTCGCCACGAGCTTTAGGTACTCTGTACTATCGTTTCGGACATATTGCTCAGGCCCGGAAATCTGGGCGCGGTTTGTCGCGACGAAAACCTCAGACAGCGCACCGACCTCAGTGCCGTCCGGCACCAATTTCAAACTGTTGCCATTGCTGCAGGCGGACAGTACCGCAGCGACGCCAACAAAAACCAAGGATCGTAAATGGAGCACGCGGAACCCCCTAAGTGCTCAATAACTGACACCGCTGTGCTGGAAAAGCGGCTAGAGAACGTAACGGCTCATGTCCGACGCACCCATAAGCTCGCCGAGGTTCGTTTCGACAAATGCCTTGTCTACGGTGACCTCTTCGCCGCCGCGATCCGGAGCGGTGAACGAGAGTTCTTCGAAGACACGCTCCATCACAGTGTAAAGACGACGAGCACCAATATTCTCGACCGATTGATTTACCTCGGCAGCAATGTGCGCCAGTGCCGCTATGCCATCTTCGGTGAACGAGACCACCACTTCTTCGGTTCCCATGAGCGCCGTGTACTGGCGGGTCAAAGCGTTATCGGTTTCGGTGAGGATTCGTACGAAGTCTTCCTCAGTCAGCGCGCGTAAATTCACGCGGATCGGTAAACGCCCCTGAAGCTCTGGCAGTAGGTCAGATGGCTTTGCTATGTGAAACGCGCCCGACGCGATGAAGAGAATGTGGTCCGTTTTGACGGGTCCGTGTTTTGTGCTGACGGTTGTGCCTTCGATCAAAGGAAGCAAGTCACGTTGAACGCCTTCACGCGAAACGTCGGCACCGCGGGTTTCTGACCGAGCCGTGACCTTGTCAATTTCATCAAGAAACACGATTCCGTTCTGTTCGACCGCAGATAGAGCAGATTTTGTTACCGTTTCATCATCAAGAAGCTTGTCGGCCTCTTCGCCGATTAAAACCTCGTAGCTTTGGGCGACGGTCATCTTCTTTCGCACAGTGCGGCCTGGGAATCCCTTGCCAAAAATCGAGCCTAAATCAATTCCAACGCCACCCTGCCCCGGAGGCATTCCCGGCATCTCAAAACCCTGCAACGGATTTGATGTGTCCTGAATATCGAGTTCGATAATTGTGTCGTCCAGCTCGCCCTTTTTGAGTTTGTTGCGGAACATCTCGAGGGTTTGCTCGCGTGCATTTTCGCCCGCAATTGCAGCAAGAACCCGGTCTTCCGCAGCCTTGTGAGCGTTGGCCTTCACATCGTCGCGCATATGTTCGCGGGTCATTGTGATCGCGGCTTCAACAAGATCCCGGACAATCTGTTCTACGTCGCGGCCAACATAACCAACTTCCGTGAACTTTGTCGCCTCGACCTTTAGAAACGGAGCTTTTGCTAACTTGGCCAGACGCCGGGAAATCTCGGTCTTACCGACGCCCGTGGGCCCGATCATTAGAATGTTCTTCGGATACACTTCGTCTCGGAGATCATCATCCAGCTGCTTACGGCGCCAGCGATTGCGCAACGCCACGGCGACAGCACGCTTGGCGTCTTTTTGGCCGACAATGAAGCGATCAAGCTCGGATACGATTTCGCGGGGGGTCAGGTCTGTCATACCAGTTCCAGATACAGGGTTGTTGGGCGTGTGACGCGGGGCTTACTTAAGATGAGCAACGAGCCGTTCGTGCTCCATTTTTGCGCTGCTATTAGGCCTTTTTTGTTTCGCCGATTGTAAGAGCCGGTTCGCTAAAGTGCTTCGACCGTTAGGTTTCCATTTGTAAATACGCAGATGTCTGCTGCGATGGCCATGGCCTTGCGAGCAATGGCTTCGGCATCAAGGTCGCTGTCCATTAGCGCGCGTCCGGCGGCGAGCGCATAATTCCCACCCGATCCGATTGCAGTCACATCGTGTTCCGGCTCAAGGACGTCCCCTGCCCCAGTCACAACATAAAGCTCGGTCCCGTCCGTTACGATGAGCATCGCTTCCAATTTCTGAAGGTACTTGTCGGTTCGCCAATCCTTGGCCAATTCAACGGCAGCGCGCTGAAGCTGACCCGGAGTAGCCTCGAGCTTTGCTTCGAGGCGTTCAAGCAGCGTGAACGCATCGGCGGTCGAGCCAGCAAATCCGGCAATAATGTCATATCCGCCCGGGCTAAGTTTACGAACTTTTTTGGCGGTGCCCTTGATAACCGTCTGACCAAGGCTCACCTGGCCGTCTCCGGCAATCACAACTTGTCCGCCCTTTCGGACGCCGATGATCGTCGTGCCATGCCAGCCAGGAAATTCTTCAGACATGCGCGTCTCCTTCACGTTGAAGGCTATATGCGGCGGCATAAGTCGAACTGCAAGGCTTTGAAAACTTGCCCCTTGGTCCGCAAAACAAAAGGGCGCGAAAAGCGCCCTTTGGAAAGCCGTGTTTACAGCCTTTTAGATTGAGTCGTCGATCCAACCTTTAAGTGCGGCCTTGGGTGCTGCGCCGGTTTTGTTCGAAACGACTTCGCCGTCCTTGAAAAGGAAGAGCGCAGGAATGCCGCGAACGCCCAGTTGCGCCGGCGAATTTGGATTTTCGTCGACGTTGACCTTGGCAATCTTAACCTGGCCGCCGTATTCGTCGCTTAGCTCTTCCAGAGCCGGGCCAATCATCTTGCATGGACCACACCATTCGGCCCAAAAGTCCACGACAACCGGTACATCCGACTGGCGGACTTCGGCGTCAAATGTGTCGTCAGTGACAGCTACGGTTGCCATGTTCATCTCCTTGGCGCGGTGGCGAGAGTCGGAAATTAGGAACAGGAAGGCCCAACGTCAAGATGTTGTGGCCATCGCCAGTGCGTTCCTCACGATGCCGTGTTCTAACACCATTCGTTCAGGTCCAGATGTCCAAATGATTTCAAGCTTGATGGGCATGTCTGGCCATATGGCCTCCAACGCTTCAAGATACGCCCCCATTTGTCGCAGTATCCCTTCTGGCACATCGTTAGCATGTTTTGGGATTATCGAGTTGGATTTGAAATCGATGCAATGAATGATGTCGTCACGGATAATCAGGCGATCGACTGAACCGAACAGGCCTGACTTCAATGATGGCGCGTGCGCAAATACGTCAACTTCGGCAAGTGCATCGGGCACGAAGACGTCTGGTGCAAAATCGACGACGTCTGACACCGCACGAAGCAGCCGGGACGCTTCCTTTGGGTCGTCAGCTTCAAGTCCTGCGACCTTTTCGACGATCGCGGGCCATTTTTCTCTCTCGCAAGCAGGCAGCACCTCAAGCAACTTGTGAAGAGTTGTGCCGAAGGCGCGCCCATCTTGTGGAATTACGTCAGATGAAGCGAGGGCCTTTGCGCCACCAAGATCAGACGGCGAAAGAAGCGTTGGTTTTGCGGGCAAATTCGCCGGAGCGCCTGAGGGAATTTCCGCAAAAACCCGTGAAACAGTCTCTTCTTTCGAAATTTGTGTGTCCTTTGCCTCTTCCCACTCTCCAAAAGACAGGCGAAGGAATGCGCGCTCATTCTCGGTGACCGTTCCCGCCCCTGCCCGCTTCAAGCCGGACTCAATCTTCTGGTGCCAATTTGTCTTGGGCATGCGGGTGTACCCGGCACCTGCCCCAATGAACCAATAGGCGGCGCGCGTCATTGCAACGTAGAGAAGCCGTTCGTCTTCCTGACTTTGCGCCGCCGCAGCGTCTTCTTGAGCGTCCTGGACAATTTGTGGGGCAAACTTGCCTGCAGCATTCCAGATCGGGCTTCCATTTCTGTTCAAAACAAAACTGGCATGACCTGGCCTTCCCACGCGAACAGTGTGCGGCAGGATCACAATTGGCGCCTCTAAACCCTTCGCACCGTGAACGGTCATTACGCGAACAAGATGCCCCGAGGAGTCGGTTTCGCGCTTAATATCAATGATTTCACTCGATATTTTTGTGACGAACCCGGTTAGTGAGGGTACCTGGGTTCGCTCATAAGAAACCGCCTGATTCAAAAGCTCATCGATACCGTCTTCCGCTTCGGCGCCCAGTCTTGCGGTCAGTTTTTGACGACCGCGCATCGATCCGAGAATGAATTCGAGCATTTCGTAAGGGCGAAGAAAATCAGCACGGCGTCGAAGCTCCTCAATTTCGTCGTATGCTGACGGGAATTCGTTCTTTCGGCGACGCAGTTCGGCCCATAAATATCCCTCTCGCTGATGTGCCAGATCGTAAAGGTCCTGTTCGGACCATCCAAAAAGTGGTGATCGAAGGACGGTCGCAAGGGACAAGTCGTCTTCGGGCAGCGACACCACCGACAACAAAGCCAGTAGATCACGGACCGCAAGCTCTGCGTTTATCTTCAGCCGATCGGCGCCCGCAATCGGAATATCGATAGCCTTGCACTCACGAATGATGCTGTTGAACAGTGCTCCTCGGCTTTGCACAAGAATGAGGATATCTTCGGGCTGGATCCTGCGAAAACCGCCGGAATCCGCCGGAATAGAGCCTGTTTTAAGAAGGTCGCCCACTTTGGCAGCTATGTCGTGTGCCAGGATATTCTGTGTAGAGTTCTCGGACGGCCGGTCCACAGGTGCGAACCAATCGTCTTCCTCGGGTTTCTCCGGCGGCTCGACGATGTCCCAAAGGTCGACGCGGCCGGGAAGAGCCGAATGGTAGGCGCGGTGATCCAGATCGTCGTCCAGCCCTGCATTTTCTTCGAAAACAGCGTCGACAGCCTTCAAAATGGCGGGAGACGATCGGAACGAGTATCGGAGACCTCGGTCACGCAATGCCTCGCCGCCCATCTGACTGCGAAACTTGTCGTTCATAGCGTTGAACATCCGCGCATCCGCGCCTTGAAAGCTGTAAATTGATTGCTTTTTGTCGCCCACGACGAAGAGTGTGCGCTCAACATCGTCACGAGCGCCTTTGCCCGAGGCCATTTCGGCGCAAAGGGCATCGATCACCTGCCACTGCGCTGGGCTGGTGTCCTGGGCTTCGTCGACGAGGATGTGGTCTATCCCGCCATCAAGTCGGTAAAGCACCCAAGCAAAGCTTTCATCAGACAACAAATCCCGTGTTTTCAGGATCAAGTCGTCGAAGTCCAAATATCCACGTTGGGCCTTCTCGTGCTGATAGAGCGGGAGGAACTCTTGGGCAAAGTGACGCAAAACCCATGTTTTGGATGCGATCCGCGCCGCTTGAAATGTCGGAAAGGCCTCAGCGATCCGTTCCATCAGCTCGTGAAGCTTTGGTGTAACCTCCGCGAGGGCGCCCTTTTTTAGCGCTGATGATGGCAGTCTGTTTGTCTTTGGAAGCCCAGGTGACTTCGTCGAGCTGTCATAAACAAAGAGCCGTCCCAACGTTTCGAGCGTGCCCGCATTTGGAGTATCTGGAAGTGCTTTGAAAGCGGCCGAAGCTTTGATGTCTTCGGATTTGCCAGCTTCAAGACTCAGGGCCATCGACTTGCAAAACTGAAGATCTTCTACCGACAAACAGTCACTAACAAAGGCATTTTCATCAAATTCGGGTTCCAGATTGAATTCTGCAAACACGTTTGATTTCGATGTGCGCGCAAAACTTTCCTGATTACGAACAATGTCTCGGCAAAGGTTGACAACAGAATCCGAAGAGTGCAGCAACGCCAGCTCGGAGAACGCCGAAGATCCACTTTCTGCCAGCCGGTCCAACGCAACTTCAATCAGCTCGCTTTGCATGGACTCATCGATTTCGGTGAAATTCGGAGTTATTCCCGCTTCCAGAGGAAACTGCCGGAGCAATGCAGAGCAAAACGAATGGATGGTCTGGATCTTAAGCCCGCCAGGCGTGTCTATGGCGCGTGCAAACAGCGTTCGTGCCTTGTCCAGGTCCGTCGCATTGGCAATTCCAAGGGCCGACAGCGTTTCAGTTAGCGCGGCATCGTCCAACATCGCCCAGCTTCCCAAGCGTTTGAAAAGCCGGTTTTGCATCTCGGAAGCAGCGGCTTTCGTATACGTCAGGCAAAGGACTTTCTGTGGGTCAGTTCCGTCAAACAATAGCCGGGCCACGCGATCGGTGAGTACGCGGGTTTTTCCAGAGCCGGCATTTGCCGACAGCCAGGTGGACGAAGAGGGGTCGGCAGCGTCGACTTGGGCGAGGGTGGCGTCGTCCAGCTGCATTACGATACCACCAGAGTTTCCGACCGCATCGTGTCGTCCCATTCGCCATATCTTGAAAGATGATCGTAGTCGCCTTCGAACAGCTGTTTTTCAACCGAGCGGCGGGCGACGTAGCCGCGGCCTGCTTGGTCATAATGTTCTATGAGTCGTAGCAAATTCGCCTTAATAGAGACTGTTTGGAAGTCGAATGAGTCGATCTCTTCCCCAGCACTTGAAAACTTACGATGCTCCCGTAACTCGAATTCAACATTGGCTGCCGAACGGCTTAACGTGATGTAGCCGGCCTTCGAAACCCTCTCGGCCGGAACGCCTTCAAATCCTCCGCCCTCAGCAATGATTGCTTCGAGCAAGAGCTGCAGAGCGTATTCACGCACTTGCTTAATCGTTGGTGGCTGGCCGGTTTTGTAGTCGTAAACCGCCAACGTGCCGTCATTTAGCCGATCGATGCGGTCTGCGCGGCCGGTAATGGCAAACGAAGCTTCGGGCAATTGAAGATTTCCTCGGACTTCGCTTTCAACTGGCGCGCCGATTGTTGATCGATATTCTTCTTCTTCTGAAATCCGCGCTGCGATAGCTCCGATGTGACCAAACCAGCTGGCGCGAACATTCGGGATTGGCACCATTCTCCAGATTACCGAATGAGCTGTCGCCAAAAGCGCCTGTTCCGTCTCCAAAGTCGATGCAAACGGGGATTGGTCCATGAACTCTTTCATGACTTGATGGAAAACCGTTCCGCGCATAGCTGCGTTTGGATCAGGGCGAAGGCCCGAAAGTGGCTTCAGCCTGAGAACGTGCTTGGCATAGATCGCATATGGATCCCGGATCAGACGCTCAACATCTGTGACGGATAATTGGCGTGGACGTTTTGAAACTGGCGGAGCAGGGCAGGGGCGTAATTCAGGCTGAATCCTTTTCTCGGGCTGATCGACAGTTTGCGCAAATTGCGTAAATCGTTTGCCACGATCGCGCATAGCAGCAAGGGCAGCTTCGCCGTTTTGTTCGGGAAGACCATCCAGAAGATTGGTCAGTCTATTCAACCACCTAGCCGGTACGGCCTCCGCCTCTTCGTCGCGACGCGAGCGCGACAGAATAACCTCGGGCGCTGCCGCGGCCTGTTGGTAGTCATGCGCAGACAAGCCAATCAACCGATCTGGAGATAACAGCCGGACACGGCGCCGCATGTCTCTACTTAGCCAAGGGTCAGGGTCGGGTGCAGACGGCCAAACGCCCTCATTCAGACCCCCAAGGATTACTAAGTCTGCACCTTGGACGCGCGCCTCGAGTGTGCCCCAGATCATAACATCTGCTCGGCTGATCTCGGTTTCGCGGGTGTTTTCGGCAGCAAGGAGCTGATCCAAAACTTGCTGATACTCTCGCAGAGACGCCGGCATGTCCGCGACCTCGGCCAGGCTTTCGATGATCGCCTTAGTCTTCTCGCCGGCTTCTTTTTCCCAGAGTTCACCGGTACCTTCAGCTTGTTCGCTTCCTTGACAAAGTTGCTCGGTCAAAAACCGATGGTGTTTTGCCAATGCACCCAACGAAGTCGGAGCCTGGTTCTCACAACTCAGGAGCCAATCGCAAAGCCAGTTCGTCCAATCACTTGCCGTCGATTGTTCTTTCAGGAAATCATCCAAAATCGCCCGATTTAGCCAAGTTAGAGACTTCTTTCGCAGAAAAATCTCAAGCTCGTTGGTAAGTCTCGCGTGTTCGTTGCGGGAATTGCCCCCCGTGTGCGCCAACGGATGCTTGAGCGCAATAATCGCGTCTTCTGCCTGAACTTCGGCACCAGCCATGCGCGCTATGAAGCGCAAAAGCCGCCCCGGCGGCGAAAGGTTAAGAGGTCGTCCAGCGCTGTCGTCTGGAATGATATTCCAACGACCCAACGCGGCGGTAACGCGTCGACCCAATGTCCGGTCGGGCGTTACCAAAGCAACTGTTTTGCCGCGGCCCACGGCATCGCGCATCGCGGCAGCGATCGCTACAGCTTCAAACCGAGGCGTTTCGGCTTCAATCAGACTTATGTTTTGCGTGCCGTCACGCAAATCTCCCAGACCTGGTCCATCAGTCCGCCACTGACTGGTCACCGGGGCAGGGCGCATAGAAAGCGAAATCAGGGCATTTCTAGCGCTATCTGGCGCTTTCGAAGGCCAGTCGGACACGTCGCTGATCTCTAGTTCCAGCGACTTCAATAACTTCGCGAAACGGGCCTGGGGGTGATCCTGCAGTTTGCCGTGGTCCGATTGTGAAATGAGATCGCGCCAAACCGGGACGGGCATGTCGCGATCAAAGCCGGGAAGAATAACTGCGCCCTGTGGCAATCGGCTGATCGACTGCATGAGGGAAAAAGTTGTTCCCCGGGAACCGGTGGACCCGACCAGCAAAACTGGTGTTGCCGGAGGGTTTTCGCTCCATCTGTTTGTTAGGGCGTTCGCTGCCTGTCGCTGCCGTGCTTCGGGGTCACGGCCGGTGGTCTTCGCTGCTTCCAAGTACTGACCGACAATCGCCAAAAACGACTGCGACTGCCGCCAGTGTTCGGACGCCAACCCCACATCCAGGCCGGCAACGTCATCGGCAGAGACGCCCTCACTTTGCATCTCGTCAATCAGCTTGGCGAGACTGTCAGACAGATCAAAAACGGCGCTTTCCGGAGCCATGGCATCGTTGACCTGCAATAAACCGCGAACAAGTCGCGCGATTTCAAGCTTCCGCTCCAAAGGAGAAATGGGTGGCGGGATATCCGCTTCGGGAACGAGCTCCGAAAGCTGCGAGACAAGCGCGATTTTCGGCAAGAGAAGCGGCGCGCCTGCACAAAAAAGATCAGTCATGCGCCTGCGCATTCGTTCTGTGTTTACCAGTATGAGACACCGCGCCAGCGCATCAGGTGGTTGATCTTTATAGCGGTCTAGAACTTCGCCCACGATTGCACGCGGAAAGTCCGCTCCGGGCGAGACGGCGAAGATGCGAGGGGTATCTTGCGATTCAAACATCGGAACCTGAACTCAAAAGGCTGTTGGCCAAGTCCAAGCCATCGGGCGTGCCGATGTCGCACCATTTGTCGGGATAAACACAGCCGCTGAGCGCATCACGATTGATAAGAATATCCCACACAACATTCATCGAAAAACTGTTCAGGTCGACTTCGCGCAAAACCTCGGTGCGAATGATTTGGGCACCGGTGTAAATCATGTCGCCATGTCGCTGCAGCCGTCCGTCGTGAAGGCTGAAGTCCCCTTCCTTCCGATTGACGCTACCCGAGACCGGCACAACAAGAAGGAGGGCATCCATGTCAGAAGTCCAAGCATTCTGAAGTACCTCAAATGGATTGACACCCAGCCAAACAACATCTGGATTCACTGTGAATGTCGGCGAAGATAAAAGCCGGTTTGCGTTCTTTAATCCGCCACCAGTGTCGAGAATTTTAGGACTCTCTTGGACGACTTGAACATTGTGTTCGGCCAGATAGGGAGCGATGGAATCGTGCAAGTAGTGTGTGTTGGCCACAAGGCTTTGAACGCCAGCCTGACGCGCCAATTGAACGGTACGACCGATCATCGGGCCACCCGCGAGCTCTAGCATCGGCTTAGGAGTTCGCTGGGTAAGCGCGCCCATCCGCGTTCCTAGGCCGGCGGCAAAAATCATCGCGCTATCGATCTGGTCACTCATGACGAAGTCCGAACTCTGATGCGCGTAGTGTTCGGGGCAGGGCGCTTTGAAATGGAACGCGAAGCTCCGATAGCCCTTCGTGCGACACGCACCAGTCCAAATATCTAAAAACACGCGGAATCGCCGGAAGATGCTGGCGTTTTCCATCACGCCTCGCAGCGCGCGCAAATATGCCTAATATTCGCAGATTTCGTTGGAACCCAAGTACAGCTACGGCCTGTCTCAGTCTTGATAGGTCATCACCAGATTGGGCGGCATAAATCTCTATGCCCTGGTCAATCATGTGAGATGGAATATCGGTCCGAGCGTCGGTCAGCATGGACATCAGATCATAAGCAGGATGAACGACAAATGCATCTTGAAAGTCCAAAAGCCCCAGTTGTGCTGGGCCTTTGCGGGCGGGAAGCCAAATTGTGTTGTCGGAATGGAAATCACGGAGAGACACCGTGCGTGTTTCTGTAAGCAGCTCGTCGATCAGTGGTGCCAGCACGAGCCTGCAGTCATCAAGTGCCGCTGTGTCTGCATCGGGATACCAGTCGTCGACCAGGGTAGTGGCAGAAACTAGGTCATCAGCGGTTGGCTTGGGAAGGCTGGGTGCCGTTTCGGATCGAATAACCAAAAGAGCTTCACATGCCTTGTGAATAAATTCTGTGAGGAACTCCGCATTCTTGGAAATGCGAATGGAAACTTTGTCGTCACCGAAGTCCTCCAGAAGGAGCAGACCCTTTTTCATTTCCTGCGCAAAAATGCTTGGGGCGCTCAACCCAACATTTCGAAGCCATTCTGCTATGGAAACAAAAGCAGAAGTTGATGCAAATTCGTGCGGCCCCGCCTCCATCAAGATGGCTGTCCTGCCCTCGCCGTTGACCAACCTTGAGTAGCGGCGTGCGGAAAGGTCGCCAGCAATCGGAGTGCGATCCGCTCCACTCCAGCCCGCCCTGGAAACAAAGACGCCCACTTCATCTTCGTGGCTGTTCATTTTGTCGAACCCGCGAGCAAATCCAGAAGATGTTGCGGACCGGTGCAAACAAGTCGGCGTGTGTCGTCGCTCAGCTCAAAACGAAGATGAAGGGCGTCGTCCGGGACAAGTGGGCCGAGCCTGTCTGGCCATTCGATTAACGTGACCGCGCTTTCGAACGCATCTTCAAGCCCGAGCTCCTCCAACTCATCTACAGATTGGAGCCGGTAAAGATCGGCATGCCAGATTTCCAAATCGCCAGCGACATATGTTTGGACCAGGGTGAAAGTTGGCGACGGAACGTCTTCCCAAAGCCCCAACTCGTCGAGCTTTGAATGAATCAACGCGCGCGCGAAATGGGTTTTTCCGGACCCGAGATCGCCCTCTAGCAGAATGCATGTTCCGGGCGAAACTCGCGTCGCCAACCGCTCGGCAAACTTGGTCGTATCTTCTAGCTGGGAAATGTCGAAGGTGACGGTGGCGCGAGAATTCATGCCCGCATACTGGCGGGCAGGGCGAGGGCCTGCAAGACTGGTTCAGACCACTTCGAGCAATCGTTTCGTTTCAACGGGAGCGTCGCCACCAAAGCGGAAGATCACCTGAGTGCCGCCACCCGACAATGGTATGAAGCGGCAATCCAGGTTGCGACCATCTCTAAGCTGAACAACGCCCGTCCATTCGACACGGTCGCCTTGATCTAAGACGAAGTCTCGGAGGTCGCCCCAAATTGGGGTTGGATGCGCTTTTTCGTGCCAGACACGCGTGGTGTCCGTGACAGAACTTGCCGAGAGCGTGTCATCAGGAACTTCACCCCAAAGGTCGCGATAAGCCTTGTTCGATTGCAGATACACGCCAGACGAAGAAAAAACCGCGGTGGCATCTTCCATGTTGTCCAGCAGAGCTTGTCCCATCTCAACTTCTTGCCGGAAATGGCGATTGAGAGTCATCTCGGCACTGATGTCTTCAAAAAGAAATGCAATTGCCCCGTCCGGGTGGGGCCTACCCGTCACACGATAGGTCAAGTTGCCGGGCAAAGACCAGGTTTCGGAATAGGATCCGTCAACGGCGGCAGCTTCAAGTTCCGCCATTGAGTCCCTCCAGCTTCTATAATCGCGCGGCTCGGGCATCATTTTCTTCTCTCGGAGCTTATCCAAGAAATCCGATAAGTGAGGCCGACGCGCCAAGAAATCGACAGGCAAATTTGTAAGCTCGTTCAAAGATGGGTTGAACAGTGCGAGATTTCGGGATCTGTCGAAAATGGCCAGACCAATTGTCAATTGAGCAAAAGTCTGAGTGAGCGTCTGCATGAACTCACGCAACTGGTTTTCGGCCTTGACCGTGCTGTTAGCGTTGAATGCGGTGAACAACGAGTCTTGTCCCAAAGGAATGGAGTGGCATTCGAACCATTCTGTCGTTTCATGTTCACGCTCTGTGAGCGAAAGACGAACCGGGTTCCCGCGCCTGAGCTCGGGAAATAATCTTGGCAAAGGCCATTCGCGGGCCGCCTTAATCCCGAATGTCTTTTTGACGGCTTCGAGATAGGCGTGATTGACCCAGACCGGGACGCCAGATGATGACTCACGCCAAACAAGATACGGCGCGTTTTCGGTCGCTGCGCGCAGAGTTTCCAGTTCGCCTTCCAGCGCATTTAAGCGGAATACATCCTCTTTGCCCGGTAATGCGCTTGTTTGAGGTATGATCTTCAATCGTACAGTTGAGTGCGCGGTTTCCGAGATTGCTTGAAATGCACCGTCTCGTGAAACCGCTCTGATCATCTGACCGTGACGGCTGGGGGTCAGAAGTTTCTCAGCATCATCGAATTGCCCATGCAAAGTCTGTTTGAGACCGCGCATCTCCCCTTGACCCAATGAGGCAAGGTAAAAATGCCCACTGTAATTGGCATCGACGACGGCGCCATCGTTGATAAGAAACATCAACGGATCGTTGATCCGCGAGGCTCTAAAGCGCCTTTGTGCGGCTCTTTGCCTTGAGATTTTCAATGCAAGATACATCAGGGCGACCAACCCACCTGATGCTCCAACCGAAATGACAATTGCTGTCATCGGATCTGAAAAAAACACTATCAGTCCCCCGTTATCCAACTGAGGATTGATAAATTGGAGTTAATGAGGAGTTAATTCGGAGATTTGAATCTGCTTTCTGCCTCTTCACTCCCGCTCAAATGGAACATTTTCTCCCAGTGGGGCGCGGTCTGCGTCTGGTGAGGCCCCCAGTGCCCCCATGGTCCAGCTTGCAACCACTATTGCGCCCGATCGCTCGCCTTCACCTACCGAGCCCCCGGTTCCGTCGCTCCCGTTTGCGAAGCTGATTTCAGCACCTGAGCGTTCCAACAGCGTCTTGGCTATGAAAAGTCCCAAACCCATGCCCTCATAGCCGGGGCGAGATCCACTGGTACCCGAGCGACGCTGGCGGACAAAGGGATCCCCGATCCGACCCATGACCTGCGCCGGAAACCCATAACCGTCATCCACGATGCGGATCGTTACGAAATCCTCGTCCCATGTGGCTTCGATCCAGATAGTCGAGCGTGCGAAGTCCACGGCATTTTGAACGAGGTTCCTGAGGCCGTGAATGATCTCTGGTCGTCGAAAGATGATCGGCTGTCGCGCATTTGCGTCGGCGTCAATGTCGAAGACAACGTCTTTGCCGCGACCAATATGTGGCTCTGCGGCTTCGCGAATAACCGCCTCCAACGGCGCCCTGCGCAAATGAAGATCGTCTTTTCCGGCGCGACCCATAGATTGCAGTATCTCACGGCAGCGTTCTGACTGATCTCGGATAAGCTCTGCGTCCTCCCGCAGTTGCGGTTGGTCTGACAGCTCTTCGATTAGCTCAGCGCTCGCCAGTTTTATGGTCGCTAGGGGTGTACCCAGCTCGTGCGCCGCAGCCGCGACCACACCTCCGAGGTCTGTCAGTTTCTGTTCTCGGGCCAATGCCATCTGCGTGGCTGTCAAAGCGTCGGACATGGCGTGAACTTCACCTGTTACACGGCTGGCATAGAGCCCCAAGAAAATCACGCCGATGACGATGGCCGTCCAGAAGCCCAAGACGAAGTCCCGGGGCATCGCCATGATGAAACCGTTGGTCGTCGTTAGTGGCAAATTCCAAAGAGTCACAGCACTGACAAGCGCGATCGTCGCCGCGCCAATCAGAGCCGTAGTGCCAGGCTTAAGTGCCGTCGCCGAGATCGTGACTGGCGCAAGGATCAGTAGAGCAAATGGGTTATTCAGCCCGCCAGTCAGCGCTAAAAGCGCCGCAAGTTGAACGATATCGAAAAGCAACATCCAAGCGACTTCAGCTTCGGTCAATCGCTTGTTCTCGGGATAGATGAAAACCGCGATTAGATTGGCAATGATTGAGGCCGCGATCACCAACAGGCAAAGCCCGAGATTCAGATCCAGATCAAACAGGCGAAGTGCGATTGTGATCGCAATGAGCTGACCGGTTATCGCAATCCAACGAAGTACAATCAGAGTTCTCAATCGTACCCAGTTTGACCGGTGTACACGTGCGTCGAAGGTGTTTTGGTTGGCCATCACAAACTCGTGGGTGGGGCAAGCTGTCCCGTTGTACTCGGGCTGGGCTTGGACGATCAATGCGGTGATTTATGCCCGGAGGGCGATGAATGACCAAGTTATATGCCGGACTGGCTGCCGTGGTGTTGGCCACGATGATAGGCGGAACTGCAGTTTGGACGCTTCTCCGGGAAGATCACGTGTGCGCAGGTAACGCCGTGGCTGGCGGGCCGGGCTCGATTGGCGGCCCATTTGAGTTGTTGGATGGGGAAGGGCGGCTCGTGACGGACAAGGACGTCATAACGAAACCCACACTCGTCTACTTTGGCTATACCTTTTGCCCGGATGTCTGCCCTTTTGATGTGGCGCGCAACGTCTTAGCGGTTGATATTCTGGCAGAACAGGGCGTCGAAGTGACGCCACTTTTCATCACTATCGATCCCGAGCGCGACACGCCTGAGATCGTGGCCCAGTACGCGGTTGATATGCATCCCGACATGATCGCATTGACTGGTTCCGCAGAACAGGTGAAGGCCGCTAGCCAAGCCTATCGCGCGTTTTATTCAAAGGGATCGGGAGAAGGCGAGTTTTACCTGATGTCGCACAGCACTTTCACCTATCTGACTTTTCCGGGTGACGTTGGGATAACAACTTACTTTGCGCGAGAGGCGTCTCCGGAAGAGATGGCTTCGGAAGTGGCCTGTCACGTTGGAAACCGGTAACGCAGTTTGACGCATCGTATACTGCGCCCTAGGCTATATCGAACAATGAAAGCCCAGAATTGGCTGAAAGACCCATGAAAGAAATTGGTCCAGATAAATCACTGCTACTCGTCGATGATGACGAGCCATTTTTGCGCCGACTCGCGCGCGCAATGGAGAAACGTGGATTCGAGGTTGAGACCGCGGATTCCGTTGCTGCTGGCACGGCAATAGCGACTGTACGTCCGCCAGCCTATGCGGTTGTGGATCTCCGGCTTGAGGACGGCAATGGTTTGGATGTTGTCGAACGCATTCGTGAGAAGCGTCAGGATAGCCGTGTTGTGGTGTTGACTGGTTACGGCGCCATCGCGACTGCTGTGGCCGCGGTGAAAATCGGCGCGACTGATTATCTTTCGAAGCCAGCGGACGCCAATGATGTGACGGCGGCTCTGCTGGCAGACGAGGACGAGCTTCCACCTCCTCCAGAAAACCCGATGAGTGCCGACCGAGTTCGCTGGGAACACATTCAACGTGTCTATGAGTTGTGTGACCGCAACGTGAGCGAGACAGCGCGACGGCTCAACATGCATCGCCGGACACTACAACGCATACTCGCGAAGCGATCACCGCGCTAATCAGGCCCAGGCCTACAATTCCGAAAGAAGTTGCTGATGCCGCGCGACAAATGCCTCGCGCGTTTCCTTCGGTGGTCGCAATATGATGCGAACGTTCTGCCAGACCTGAGTGTTCGGCCGCCCAAAAAATTTGCCCGCCTCAGTCTCGCTAAAACCTGCAATCTGGATGGCCTCCATCCAAGCAGAAATCTTGTCAGCACGCTTGATGCGCTTTTTTACCTCGACCGGCACAGTGGCTGGTAAACCAAATCGTAGATGGACGGCGCGCGTCAGTCGATCATCCAAGGCCTCGTATCCCGGGCCGACGGCTGCCTTAACAGGCGAAATCATGTCTCCGATGACGTACTCTGGGGCATCGTGAAGAAGCGCAGCAAGGCGCCATTTTGGCTCAGAATCCGGATAAAGCTGACGGAACAGCTCTTCGACCAAGAGCGAGTGTTCTGCCACAGAATAGGCAAAATCGCCGCGCGTTTGGCCGTTCCATCGCGCAACAAAGCTTAAGCCATGCGCAATATCTTCGATCTCAATATCAACCGGAGTCGGGTCCAAAAGATCGAGTCTGCGACCTGATAGCATGCGCTGCCAAGCGCGCGGAGGAGGACGAGTTGATTTCATCGGACTTGCTTTCTGAGGTCAGAACAGGCGCAGGTCAAGGTTCCCAATTCGGCACGCAAATACCTTATTTCCATCCCGCTTTCCGGCACAATCAGAGACATACCATGAGGTGGTTGAGACGGACATTCCCTAAAATTCGAAGTGTCCGATTACGATTTGAGAACATTCTACACGTACTAGACAACAAACCGGGAGGATTGACAGGCAAAGCGGCGTACGGCCGCAGAAAGGAGACTGCGATGCGAAGCATTCTTAATGGCCTGACACTTCTTGCGGTGACGTTGCCAACTGCAACATTTGCGCAAACAAATTGTGCCGATCGCTCGCTAGTCGTCGAGAAACTCGCTTCTGGTTATGGCGAAACTTTCGGTGGTGGCGGGCTGCAAAATTCCAACCGTGTTTTCGAAGTTTGGATCTCCCAGGAAAAAGGCACGTGGACGATCCTGATGACGAAGGCCGATGGCACGTCTTGTATTATGGCTTCGGGCACAAATTGGCGTGACGGTATGCCCGATTTGAAACAACCGGCTGGCATAAAAGGCTAACTTGTTGCCGCTTCCATAGCTCAATGCTATCTGACCCGAAACTTTATGAGGAGCGGGTCAGATGCCCAAAGATTACATCGTCAAAGATATCTCTCTGGCCGCATTTGGCCGAAAGGAATTGGATATCGCCGAGACCGAAATGCCGGGTCTCATGGCGCTGCGCGAAGAATACGGAAAATCCAAACCACTCTCTGGTGCAAGGATCGTTGGATCGCTTCACATGACGATCCAGACGGCCGTTCTGATCGAGACACTTACCGCTCTTGGAGCAGACGTGCGCTGGGCATCGTGCAATATCTTCTCAACGCAAGACCACGCCGCAGCCGCCATCGCGGAAGGCGGCATTCCAGTCTTTGCGATCAAGGGTCAGACCTTGGAAGAGCACTGGGATTATCTCGACAAGTCGTTCCTGTTCGAGGACGGTCCAAACATGATTTTGGACGATGGTGGCGACGCAACTCTTTACGTGCTGCTCGGCGCACGTGCGGAAGCTGGCGAAGACGTCATTCCTGTTCCCCAATCCGAGGAAGAGGAAGTCATCAAGGCGCAGATCAAAAAACGGATGGCGGAAAGCCCAGGCTGGTTCACCAAGGTGCGCGATCAGATCATGGGTGTTTCCGAAGAAACCACGACCGGCGTTAACCGTCTCTACCAGTTGGTGCGCGACGGTCAGCTGCCGTTCCCAGCCATCAACGTCAACGACAGCGTCACCAAGTCGAAGTTTGACAACAAGTACGGCTGCAAAGAGTCGCTTGTCGACGGCATCCGCCGTGCGACTGACACTATGATGGCTGGCAAGGTTGCGGTTGTCTGCGGGTATGGCGACGTTGGAAAAGGATCGGCTGCATCGCTCCGTGGAGCGGGCGCGCGCGTCAAAGTGACGGAAGTAGACCCGATTTGCGCCCTTCAGGCGGCGATGGACGGATTTGAAGTCACCTTGTTGGAAGACGAAGTCGAAACTGCCGACATTTTCATCACCACGACCGGCAACAAAGACGTAATCCGTATCGAGCACATGCGCGACATGAAGGATATGGCCATCGTCGGAAATATTGGTCACTTCGACAACGAGATTCAGGTTGCCAACCTGAAGAACCACAAATGGACGAACATCAAAGAACAGGTCGACATGATCGAGATGCCATCGGGCAATCGGATCATTCTGTTGTCGGAAGGTCGACTGCTGAATCTTGGTAATGCGACCGGCCACCCGTCTTTCGTGATGTCGGCGTCTTTCACCAACCAGGTTCTCGCTCAGATCGAATTGTTCACCAAGGGCGACGAATACGAGAACAAGGTCTACATCCTGCCCAAGCATCTGGACGAGAAAGTCGCCAAGCTGCATTTGGGTCGGATTGGCGCCAAGCTGACAGAACTGAATACGGATCAGGCCAGCTACATCGGCGTAAAGCCTGAAGGCCCTTATAAGCCCGAACATTATCGGTACTAAGGCGCAGATTTGCGCCTTCCGCTGGTATCGGCAGCCCTCTCGGCGATTGCGATCGCGGGAGGGCTGTTTGTTGTGGCGACGACCCATCCCGACACCCCGCTTCCCAACTCTTGGAATCCGCTCAAGCCTCTTCAATTGAGCGATGAGGTCACGCCGCTTACGCGTTGGAAGCTACGGCGAACCGCGAATAATGCCGCAGCTTGCCTGTCAGCGATTGAATCTAAAGATGTACAACGTTTGTCGCCCCTCCAAGAGACAGACGTTTGCGGAATCGATCCGCGTGTTCGACTTTCAGCGGCTGACAGTGCCGATATTGCGCCCTTGGAGACATCCTGCGCTATCGCCTTGCGCACCATCCTTTGGGATCGCCATTCAGTTCAACCGGCTGCGCGCTCAGTTTACGGTGTTGGAGTTTCCCGAATAAACCACTTGTCCAGCTACTCATGCCGCGAAATCCGCACCCCAAATGGATCTGGCGGAAGGATGTCGACGCACGCCACCGCCGAGGCCATCGACATTGCGGGCTTCGTTCTGGACACTGGCGAGACAATCTCCCTTCTTTCCGATTGGCATGGAGGCACCAAAGAGCAGGCGTTTCTTAGAAGAGTTCGCGACGGTGCCTGCGATTGGTTTGCAACCACACTGGGTCCGGATTTCAACTCTCTTCACGCCGATCATTTCCATCTTCAATCGCGGGGTTGGGGGCGCTGCCAATAACCCTAAGTCAGCCAATTGTGCGACTAAACCAGCCTTTTTCCCATTTTTTTGCGCCCTAAGACCCTTATTCTTGCAATATGCGTCCGGCTGAGATTCCGGAAGCTTCTGGAAATGCAATTTTGGAGTAAGACATGGGCAAGCGCGATGAACTGATCGACATGTATGCAAGCGATCTTCGCGAGAAATGCGGCATGAATCCGGATATGTCATTGTTAAAGAAAGTTACGATTGGGTGTGGGCCGTCGATCTATGACGCAGATGCATCGACTGTCGCTGGCAGTCAGCCAGGCGAGCTGGAGACTGTTAAAAACAACTTCCTGATCAAAAAGCTTGGTTTAAGCGACGGACCTGAGTTGATGGCTGCCATCAATTCGGTGATCGACACCTATGGCCGCTCGGAGCGCAACAAGTATCGTGCGGTGGTCTACTATATGCTGACAAAGCACTTTGGCAAAGAACACGTATACGGCTGAATTTGCCAGGTTTAGAGACTAGTTCGGCGCTAGAGTATCTGGCGCCGTTTTCGTTATAAGACCGTAAGCACTACGGCCATCAGCGCCATTCCGATCGTTGGATAAACGCCGTCCATCCAGATCAGGCTGCGATTGCGCTGCGAGAACATCACGTTGGTGGCAATCCACGGTGTTGCTATAAACAACCCAAGCCCAAACCCGGTCAAAGCAGCCTTTCCAACTTCTTCGATCCCTGATCCAGCCAAGACGTGCCGTGTCATGCCGGCAACGATGATCGTGCAAATAAAGCTGACAATGTAAGGAGCAGGGTTCTTTCGGTCGATTGTCTCTTCCGTAAGCCCCGAAGCGGCCATCCACTGTTTGCCGATAACGCCGTACCAGATTGCACCAAATATCCATGCTGCAACTGCTGCGGCAATTACGCTCACAACTTCCATGTGTTTGGTTCCCTTCCTGTTGTTTTCTCAACTATGGAAGATGAACCCTAATCTGGCCAGTCTTCAGATTATTTGACGCCGGCCATGTTGCAGATGATCCGCCATTCGTCCGCCGACACAGGCTGAACAGACAGTCGAGTGTTGTTGACCAAGACCATGCCGGACAACCGCTCGTTTTCCTTAATTTCCGCTAAAGTCACTGGTTTAGTGACTGTTTTGACCGCTTTGATGTCTACACAGTCCCACCGCTCGTCATCGGTTGTGCTGTCTGGATGCGACTCTGCGATGACCTCGACGATTCCCACGATCTCTTTGTCTTTCTGAGAGTGGTAAAAGAACCCAAGATCGCCAATTTTCATCGTTCTCATGTGGTTTCTGGCTTGGTAGTTTCGCACGCCGTCCCATTCTTCACCGGCGTCGCCCTTGGCCAATTGGTCATCCCAGCTCCAAGTGGAAGGTTCGGATTTGAACAGCCAATATTGCATGCTTTATTCCTCGGTCGCTGGTCGGGCTAACAACATCTCAATAGCAGATCGAAGGTCCAGCTTGCCAAGCGTAATTGCGGCAACGGCGGACGCCAAAGGCATGTCGACGCCGTCGCTTTTGGCAAGACCTGCAATCGCTTGCGCGGTTGCTATGCCTTCGATGGTGACATCTGGCAGATCTCGGCCCTGTCCAATCGCAATTCCGGCCGAGTAATTCCGGCTCTTTTCTGACGTAGCGGTCAACACAAGATCACCCAGGCCCGACAATCCGCCCAAAGTCTCGGGCTGCGCGCCCATACGCATCGCATAACGCGTCATCTCGGCGAACCCACGTGCGATGACCGAAGCGCGGGCACTTTCGCCAAGTCCAGCGCCAATCGCGATACCGGACGCTAGGGCAACCACGTTCTTCAGTGAGCCGCCAAGTTCAGCGCCAACAGTGTCGGTTGTGCGGTAAAGCCTGAGCTTGCTTCGGTTTAACTCGGCCTGAAGTGAGGCTGCCACCGAAGCATCGCCGTGCGCAATGACCAGCGCAGTTGGTAAGCCTGCTGCAATGTCTACGGCAAAGCTTGGTCCGGTCAGTATTCCCGCGCTGTTGTCGGGGAAGACAGTTTGGATCGTTGACACAGGCCCCAAACCGGTTTTCAGATCGACACCCTTGCAGCATGCGACCAATGTCCGACCCTTCAGTGAAGGAGCGCTTTCAAGGAAACCGGCCAGTTTCTGCATGGGTACGGAAAGAAGGCAAACTTGCGCCGATATCTTTTCAAGGTCCGGCTTAACCGAAATACTTTCCGGCAAATCAAAACCGGGCAATCTGGTCCCGGTTTTCCGGTTTTCCTGCATTTGCCGCAGATCATCCCGATCTCGCCCCCAAAACTCAATTGGAGACCCTTCTGCGGCCAGTGCCAACGCAAGTGAGGTGCCGAACGCGCCAGAACCAATTACGGCAACGCCTGTCATGCCTTTGCTCCCTTTTTCCCGGATCCCAGCATCGAAGGACGCCGCGGGTCCAGCGGCCATCGCGGACGGGGGACCAAAGGTGTCATGCCAGGATGGCCGATGCGGCGCAGTTCGTGTCCGACCCAAGCGATCATTGCCGCGTTATCCGTGCAAAGTGGCAGGGGCGGAGCAATGAATTCAACGGACATCTTGGACGTCAGGTCTTTCAAGCCTGCGCGAACAAGCGTGTTGGCGGCAACGCCTCCGGCGACCGCGAGCGCGGGTTGAACAGGAGATTGCTCAAGGTAGACTTGAATTGCGCGCCGGGATTTCTCAACAAGCAAGTCGGTTACGGCAGATTGAAAACTTGCGGCGAGATCAGATTGATCTTTTAGGCTGATGCCGCCTTTCTCGGAAATAATGGCGTCGCGTGACCTGAGAACGGCAGTCTTCAAACCAGAGAAACTCATGTCCATGCCGTCGCGGTTCAACAGAGGACGTGGGAACGCGAATGCCTTGTCGTTTCCGGATTGGGCGGCAATTTCAATAGACGGTCCGCCGGGCTGCGACAGACCCAGAAGGCGAGCAACTTTGTCGAACGCTTCGCCCGGCGCGTCGTCGATCGTGCCTCCTAGTCGCTCGAACTGATCAGGGCCGTTCACGATGAGAAATTGGCAGTGACCACCCGAAACCAAGAGCATCAGATATGGAAAGGCCAGATCGTCAGTCAACCGCGGAGTGAGTGCGTGCCCTACAAGGTGGTTGACGCCGATCAATGGCAGACCGGAGCCCGTGGCGAGACCTTTTGCCAGCATGACACCCGACATCACTCCGCCAATCAGGCCGGGTCCGGCGGTCACAGCAATCGCATGAATGTCCTTAAGCGTGACATCTGCCTCGCTTAAAGCCTGTTCGACCGCGAAATCCAGTTTCTCGGCGTGGGCTCGGGCAGCGATTTCTGGAACTACTCCGCCAAATGCGGAATGTAGCATGGTTTGGTCTGCGACGATGGAGGAGAGAATGCGTCTGTCGGCTGTTACAACCGCGGCCGCTGTGTCGTCGCAACTCGATTCTATGCCTAAAATGATCTCGATGTCTTTCATCGGCCCGACTTGCGCGCTGCTTCACTGGCAGGTAACACTGGCGCGCCTTGCAGACAAGCGAAGGGCATATGGCAGATCAGTCACCGGTACTTTTGCTTAGCCGTCCAGCGGCACGTTCACATGAGTTTTTAAAGGCGTGTGAAGAGCGACTTGGACGTGAAATTGCACATGTTATTTCTCCTGTTTTCGAAATCGAGCCGGTAGGTCCTGTACCTGACACCACAGACTATAAAACGGTCATTTTCACGTCAGGCAACGCGGTCCGTCGGATGGGTTTGGCTGGCAAGTTGCAAGGCCAGAAAGTTGCGACCGTCGGCGAAGAGACAGGCAGATTGTCCAGAAGCTTCGGCGCGGATGCAGTCACTTTGGGCGCGAACGTTGAAGAGTTCCTCGCAAACTCACGATCGCTCGAAGGACCATGTGTCCATCTTCGTGGCCGCCATGCCCGCGGGGATCTTGCGCAGAGGTTGACGGAAAGCGGAATTGGAACTGACGACATTGTTGTTTATGAGCAAGTGCCGCAAGATTTGACGGAACAGGCGAAAGCCCTGATCCAAAGCGGGGCAACGGTCATTGCTCCTGTGTTCTCACCGCGGTCGGCAAGACTTCTTTCAGAGCTTTTGGCTGATGAGGACCGGGTGACAGCGATTGCTATCAGTCCCGCTGCGGCGAATGAATGGACCGGACGTGGGCAGATTTTGGTTGCAGAAGCGCCAACTTTCGACGCGATGGTCGAGGCGGTAACTGCGGCTTTGTGACCCTTCAACTTGTTGATGCTTAGTTCGCACATTACACTGTTGATAAGTGTGGTTCGCCGAGAAGTTACGGCAGTTTGAAAGGGGTCCCCAGTTTTGGCTCGCAAGTCGAAAACCTCTGAATCTCAGAACGTTAGTGAAGATTCCGCCGACAAAAATATCTTTGAAAACATGCCAGCAGACGACGAAGCCGATGTTAGTGCCGAATCGGCGTCGGCGGAGGATATTTCCGCTGAGCTCGAGGGTTCGGAAAACAACATCGAGGCGAAGTCGGACGACGAGCCGCTCATTCTAAGCGAAGATGTCACTGACGACGTCATTGAGGATGCTGAGATTGTCGAAGACGAGGTCTCAGCGGCCGACGAATCCACCGAAACAGAAATCGAAACTCAGATTGCTGCGCCGGCTCCGGTAGTCGAGCGAACCGGTCCTGGTGCTGGGAGCTTGGTTTTCGGTGGCGTCGTCGCCGGTGCGATTGGCTTTGGAGCGGCGATGCTTGGCCAACAGAATGATTGGTTCAACACCGGCACTTCAGATACATCAGAAACTTCGGCGCTCATCGAAGCGCAGTCCGAAAAGATAAACGCTCAGGATGAATTGATTGCCAGCCAATCTGCTGAAATCGACGCGATCTCGAAAGAGTTGGATCAGGCGTTGGTTCAAATTGAGGGCATTAGCGGCACATCAGATTTATCTTCCGAGATGACAAGCGTCAGATCGGATGTTGATGGTCTTACGCAAGACGTCGCGGCCTTAAACGCGAAGATCGATACGTTGTCCGGCCAATTGGAAGAAATCATCGCGCGGCCCGCTGTTTTGTCACCAGACGGCGAAGCCGAAATGCAAGAACAGCTGAAGGCTTTTCAAACGGAACTGGAGACCGCCGCGGCCGCGGCCAAGGCCGAGATTGAAGCTGCCGAACAACGCGCGAGCGAAATTGAGCAGGCCGCATTGGCGGAAGCCAAAGCTGCGGCCAGACGCGCTGCAATCGCCGATGTCAAAACAGCCTTGGAGAATGGGACGCCATTTGCAGAGCCGCTTGGCGAGCTTGAGGGGCCCCCAGAAGCTCTCGCATCAGTGGCCGACTCCGGAGTTACAACACTCGGAGCGCTTCAAGAGGAATTTCCGGTATTGGCTCGTACAGCTTTGGGTGAAGCCCAGGAGCTCCCCGAAAATGCGTCAACTGGTGACCGTGTAACGGCATTCCTACGACGACATACCAATGCCAGATCGCTTTCGCCAAAAGACGGTGATGACGTCGATGCCATTCTTTCAAGGGCCGAGGCGGCTCTGGGGCAAGGAGAAATTGGCGCCGCGATTGCTGAAATCGAAACCTTGCCGCCCGAGTCGATGAACGTTTTCTCGTCTTGGGTGAATAGCGCACAGAAAAGAGAGCAGGCTGTGTCTGCCCTGAGCGCGTTGGCTGCCAGTGCTCAGTAGAAAGGTCCACCCATGATTTGGTCAATGCTGAAAGTCATTATCTTCGTCGCCCTGGTCGGTGCGGCGGCATGGGGAGCAGGATGGCTTTTGGAAGCTGACGGTGGCGTGCGGATTGCCGTTGCTGATCAGGAATTCACATTGGGGCCGCTTGTTTCGGTAATCGCCTTGGTCGCTTTGGTCTTGGCTATTTGGTTGGTGTTGAAGATTGCCGGATTGATTGTCGCTTTCCTGCGATTCCTGAACGGCGACGAAACAGCGCGGACTCGTTATTTCTCCCGGAACCGTGAGCGACGTGGTTACGATGCATTGGCCGAAGGCATGATGGCGTTGGCATCTGGCGACGGGCGCACCGCGCTCACGAAAGCTGCCAAAGCTGACCGGTACTTGAAGCGTCCGGATCTGACCACGCTGCTTACTGCACAGGCGGCTGAGTTGTCGGGCGACTCAAAGAAGGCTGAAGTGGCGTACAAGCGACTTCTGAAAGATGATCGCACGCGCTTTGTCGGTGTTCGCGGCTTGATGATGCAGAAGCTCAGTGAGGGTGACACAGCGACAGCGTTGAAATTGGGTGAGAAGGCATTTGCTCTGAATACCAAACACGCGCCCACCCAAGATGTGCTTTTGAAGCTTCAAGCTGGAAACGGTGATTGGTCAGGCGCGCGCAAAACGCTTAGCGCGAAATTGAAGCATGGAAACCTTCCCAGAGACGTGCATCGGCGACGTGATGCAGTCTTGGCGCTTGGCGAGGCGCGGGACATTGTCGCTGAAGACAGCACCATTGAGCGCCGTGAAGCTGCCATAGCAGCAAACCAGAAGTCTCCAGATTTGGTTCCTGCGGCCGTCATGGCGTCTGATAGTTATGTCGCACAAGGCCGGCCGAGGTATGCCACGCGGGTTATCCGCAAGGCTTGGGACGCTGCTCCGCATCCGGACCTTGCTGCCGCTTTCGCGCGGATCCAACCTGATGAGACGCCTGCGGAACGGATAAAGCGGTTCCGCGTCTTAACTGCACGTCACGCGGACAATGCGGAAACCAAGATGTTGCTGGCCGAATTGCACATTGCGGCTGAAGATTTTCCTGAGGCTCGGAAAGCGCTGGGCGATCTCCCCGAGGAAGATCCGACGGCACGGTCACTAACGATAATGGCGGCTATTGAGCGTGGGTCCGGCGCTGATGACGCGGTGGTCCGAGGATGGTTGACCCGCGCGCTTGCCACTCCGCGTGATCCACAGTGGGTCTGCGAGAACTGCCAGACAGTTCATGCTGAGTGGGAGCCAGTTTGCGAGTCGTGTGAAAGCTTCGACACGCTGACCTGGAAGCGCCCAGCCGAACAAGCATCGACCATGCTGACCAGCGCAGAAATGTTGCCGCTGATTGTCGGTCAAATCGGCTCTGACGTCGAAGAGGTGGCTGAAGATGCCGAACCGTCTTCAGAGGCGGGCGATGCAGACAACATCTTTGTCGACGAGACGTCGGCCGAGGATGTGCCTGAGGCGGACGTTATTGTCGTTGATGCCGATGCAGAAACCGCGAACTCTGACGAACCTCCGGCAGAGGCGCCGCCGACCAAGCCTGTGGTTGTTGATGAATTTGCGCCGGTGAAAAACGACGCAAAGTAAATCTCAGGGCCATGGTTGATCGAATGCCGTGGCCGCCATCCAATTCACACTTAGCTGGCTGTTCCTGTTAACCTCTTGCGACGCTTTTGCATCTTCTCGTTGGCCTCGACTGTTCCATCGTGGAACGAGCCAAACACCTTGTCCCAAGGTATTTCGAGGCTGCCATAGTTACATTCAAAGTAACGATGATGCATTTGATGATGGAACGTGCCCAGAGCCAACCGGTTCTTGTCGTTGATGAACAGGCCTTGGAAGCCCGTGTGGGTCGTGATCGCGGTCAAGAAATAGTACTGAAGGTGGAACAGGATGTGCACCGGATGTGCGCCGATCAAGATGTGCACAAACACCGATCCAAGGAAGATAATCTGCTCGATCGGGTGCATCGACATGCCCGACCAGGGCCCAACATTGATGTTGCGATGATGCAGGCTGTGAACATGCTTATAGAGCAATGGGAAGTGCAGCATCCGATGAATGACGTAGAAATAAAAGCTCTCCCAGATGGGTATGAGGAAGAAGATGGCTACGAACCAAATCGGATTTGCTTCGAATGTGATTAGCTTGATGTAGCCGTTCGAAAGCGCCCAGATCAAAGCTGCTTCAAAAGTGGTCCAGATCAAAACGCCACTTCCCAAAGTCCAGAACATGTTGTCGCGAACTTGCCCGCCCAAAGTGAATTGTTTGCCGTTCACCATGAGCGGCCGTGGGTCAAACTTAAGCGTCTTTCCTTGAGCCGAGTACGTATAAAACCAAAGGTGGAGAGACCCGGCAATCAGCAACGTCAGCAACAGATTTCGCACGTACATCTGTGCGACCCACCAAAAGGCAAGATCCTTAGTCTGTTCTATCGGTGGCTGCAGCCAAAGGTAGCAACCGATGGCAATGCCTACGATGATCAGCTTTTCAGTTATCAGAAACCAGGAATTCCAGAACCATGTGGCAATGTCTTTTGGATTAGGAGGCCAGATGAACAGGGGCGAGGTCTTGATCGGGACCTCAGGCAGATAGTTCCAGCCACCCAATTTCTCGTCTGACATTTTCGCACCGACATTTGAAACCCTCCCAAGCGTGACAGGTTCGCAAGAATGCATCAATCGCATTAGCGGAATTGTCTAATGACGGCAGTTTGTAGGAGGGCGCCGGGTGAAACTGAATTGGCTATTGCCTGCTTTCGACCTTGATGCCATCTTCGACAGCCGCCGATGGATAGAGAATGACGCGATCAGACTCTTCAAGTCCGCCGACCACCTCAGTCAAGGAGCCGTCGCTGTTACCAATGTCGACGAATGTGAGCTCGACAATTCCATTGTTGGCCTTGAACACCGACCATCTGTTGTCGGTACGGAACAACGCGCTTGTCGGTACGACAAGAACGTCGGCTTCCTGCCAAACAATGATAGCCGCCTCTAGTCGATAACCATGTCCAAGGCCGGGGCGGTCTGATGGGGGACTGCTCAATTCGATTTCCACGCGAACCCGCTGCTCTTCAATGCCGAGAGCCGAGGTTTTGGTGACACCGAACGGATCAATTCTGGAGACCTTGCCATTCAAATCGTTGTCCTGTCCCCAATCGCGCAAAATGACAGGATCCCCAATGGAGACTTTGACTGCGTCGGACGAAATCAGGTCGACGTTGACTTCAAGATCAGAGGTAACATCGCCAATTTCCATTATTGGGGCGCCGGCTGGCAGCACGGTTTCGCTTTCCTGAAACACCTGCAAAATCCGACCGTCAATTGGAGACAGTAGTGGAATTTCCTGAGCGCTTGGGTCTGCAATTGCGCTGGCCAAACCAATGTCATCGCGGCTGATCAGGCTTGCTTGGGCGTTGGCGAGTTCAGCCTCGCTCATCGATATTGCGGCCTCAGCCGTTTCGCGACTTGCGCGGCTTGCGCGACGTGCGCTTTCAGCGCGATCAAGTGCGGCCTTGCTAACTATACCGCTTTCGAAGAGCGCTAGTGTCCGTTCAAGTTCCGAACTGGCAAGCTCCTCATCGGCAAGCGCTGCATCCAGATTGGCCCTCGCAAGCCGAACGGCGGCAGAAGCAGCTTCAACGGCTGCCTCAGCCTGTTCTCTGGTGCGCCGATCCAGAACAGCGGGGTTCGTGGGAAGCATTCGCGCGACAACAGTTTCCCCGCGCTTCACCTCGTCGCCCGGATGGGATCTGACCCGCATGAGTCTGCCCGCAACTGGGGTTGAGACGATATAGGTTTCCCGAACGCTCGTGCGTCCTTCCTCCACAATTGTTACGGCAAGGTCGCTTTTTCGCACGGTTCCCAAATCGACGCTTATGGGTTTCGGAAGGAATAGGACGATCAGCGCCGCGGCTACGATGCCTGCGACGGCAACGATCAGGATGTTCCTAGAAATTTTTGCCCGTTTTTGCATGAGCATTACTCTCTTGATTTGAGGGCCAAGGTTATGTCGGTGCGTCGAATTCCGCGCTGTACCAGCCAGCCAGAGAAGGCGGTGGCAAAGACCACGACTGCAATCGAGCTGCCGTATGCCTTGGGCGCGAAGACCACCGGAATTTGATAAAGATCGGTTGAGAACCCAGCTGCAATAATATGGGAGAACGACGTACCCAGTGACAGACCGATGGGTATCGCAATCAATGTCACCACGGCCAATTCACCCAGCAGAACAAACACTGCTTCGGCGTGGCTGAATCCCATCACGCGCAAGCTGGCTAGATCGCGGGCGCTTTCGTCCTGCGCAACACGCGCAACGTTGTAAACAATGCCGAAGGTGATTGCGAAAGCCATGAAGCCCATGATGAAGCGAGCGGAGCCCGCGCCCTGGTCCATCACCTTTTGGAACGCACGCTCTGCTTCGGTTCTTTGGCTGATCCCCGCCACGGCTGGCATGTCCTTAAGCGCGGCATAAACACTCGACTGCCAACCATCTTCAACAGAAATGAATGCGCCGGACAGATGCCCGGGCGTTCTGATCTGCCGCGATAGAGACGTTAAGTCCATAAATGCCGGTGACCCTAACAGGCTGTCGGCAATACCGGCGACACGGGTAACAACGTGCGGCTGCTGACCTTCCCTGATCTCAAGAGTCAGATCGTCTCCGATGCTGACACTCAGGATATCCGCCAGAGGAGTGGACAGAACGATCCCTTCTTTGGGCAAGGAGATGGGTTTCAGGTCGGAATCCAGCGCACGGTTCAACACTGGTTCCGGACCAAGCCCAGTTATCGTGCCTTTGTAGGATCGCACGCCGTTGCGGAAGACAACGGGTACGAAACGAACAGGCTCGACATGCTCAACCCCGGAAAGGCGACCCAACTCGTATAGTACCTTCTGTGGGGCATTTGATACGAAACTGACAGTCGCATCTGATCGATCAATAACGTTGAAGGTTTGATCGATGGCTTCGTCAAATCCATCGTAAATGATCAGCATCGCAAGGCTGAGCGCCATTCCGGCAGAAATGCCAATGATTGCGCCAAGCATGCGCCAAGGTTGGCGAAGTATGCGCCGTAGAACCATCCGCGTTGGTTGATCTAGGCGACGTATCAACGCTCCTTGGAACGAGATTGATTTCGAGAAATCTGGAGGTGTCGGGGGCCGCATGGCCTCCGCCGGGGTCAAACGAAAGATGCCCTTTAGCGCCAGAAATCCACCCAAGGATGCAACTGAAATACTGATCAGCATCCCGGATACAAAAGATGCGACCTCGAGTCTGAAAATCAGGAATGGCAGCTTGTAGTATGTGGTGTAGATCGGGACCATCGCTCGTCCCAGTGACACACCAAGCAGGCACCCCAGCGCTGCCCCCATAACAGCAATTATCAAAACCAATTGAAGGTAGTGGCTGGCAACTTCGGTATCCGAATAGCCAAAGGCTTTGATCAGGCCAATCTCTTCACGCTCTGAACGCACCATTCGACTGGTCACGATGTACAAGAGGAATGCGGCAACAGCCATGAACACTGGCGGCACGGTGCTTGCCGTTACCGCCAATCCGGATATTTCCTCGCTCAGGAACCGGTCGGATGAAAAGTCTTCCAAACCAAAGGCTCCTGGTGTTCCGAAACTTTCTAATTCCTGGTCAAGACGATCGAGGACAGCGTTTTTGTTGGCGCCTCGCAGAAGGGACACCAAGACTTCGTTGAAGGCGCCTTCCAGGTTCATGGCGGCCGCAAGCGCGGGCCGACCCATCCAAATCACGGCGAACCGCGCATCATCCGGTATCAATTCGCCGGGCGCGGCAAAATAGATGAATTCTGGCGATTGCGCCGTGCCGACAACATCGAACTGGCGACGTGACCCGTTTAAGGTGACCTCGATGCGGTCTCCGGGAACGATTTGGTGGGCGGATGCGAAGCTTTCGAGAAGCATGACCTCTTCGGGTCGTTGAACATTTGGAAAGCGGCCGTCTGACAGTCTCACCTCGTTGAGATGCCGCCGCCCGTTTAGTGGCAGTGACAACAATCGGGCTGAGATTGGAGAATCTTGACCAGCCAGATTGATACTGGCGATACTAGAAATCCGAGTCTCGACGGTTCGAATTCCGGAGATTTCGGTCAGCCGCCCCAAAACATAGTTGGGCGCACGAACTACTGGAGCAAAAATGTCAGCAAGCTGGTGTCGCTCATAATATGCGTCTCGTGTCTGCGTGAGAGAAGCCACAAACCCCGACATCATGATCTGAAGAGCGACACCAATCCCGATGACAACCATAATGGCCATTGCCTGGGCTTTGATCCGCCAAAGGTCGCGCATGAGTTTTGCGTGAAGGGGCTTCACCAGTGAATCTCCTCAGCCGAGGCCCGAACTTCGTTCAACTCCACTTTGTTAATCTGACCATCGGCAAAATGAATGACGCGGTCTGCCATGGCGGCCGTTGCAGCAGCGTGGGTAATAATCAGCACTGTCGTGCCCAGCGCTTCGTTGACGTCTTGCAAGACCCGAAGAACCGCCCTGCCGGTAGTGCTGTCCAGCGCTCCCGTCGGTTCGTCGCAAAACAAAACATCTGGCTGCTTTGCGATGGCGCGGGCGATAGCGACACGTTGTTGCTCACCGCCCGAAAGCTGAGCGGGAAAGTGATCGATCCGCTTCGTTAATCCAACAAGGGAAAGAGCCTCTTCGGCAGTGATGGGGTTCTCCGCAATCTCAGTGACTAGTTCGACATTCTCACGAGCCGTCAGACTCGGCATCAAGTTGTAAAACTGGAAAACGAAACCCACATGGCGTCTGCGATAGAGAGTGAGCTCGCGGTCGTTCATTTCAGTCAGGTTTTGGGATTTGAAGAGAACTGAGCCGGAAGTTGCGCGATCCAACCCGCCTAGAATGTTAAGGAGCGTGGACTTCCCGCTTCCTGATGGCCCAAGCAGAACGACGATTTCACCATCGCCGACCTCAAGATCCGCGCCCCGCAAAGCATGCACTGCGGATCGCCCTTCGCCGTACGTTTTGGTCAGCTTTTCAACTTCAAAAGCGAGCTTGGGGCTTATTGCAGCATCGTTGGCCATACCGGATCATAGTATGGCCACGAAATGCAGAACATGATCGAAATCAACAGCGCCGATTTTGGTCGGGCTTGATAGTTGCAGCGACCGGCGCCCAGAAGTGCTTGGGGGCTAAGTTTCCATGTTCCGTGAGTATGACATGTGCCCCCAATTTGTGTTGGCGTTAACTGGCGGCTCGTTCTGAGAAGTAGACCTTTTTCTGGACCTTAGACTCATTGATCTTCAGCACGAGTTCATCTTGCAGTTCGCAAATGCACATCCCGATCGGCTTGCACAGGCTGGGCATACGACAATTGTCGGGTAGGGACGTTTTCAGCCAGGGATGTTTTCGATACCGTTCCAGGCGGTAACCACGATTGAATTCGGCCGCAGCTTTCCAAAGGTCTTGCCGTTCATCAGGCCTGCTGGTCTGTTCACATTTGGGATCACGAATTTCTACAACTACGCTCATTTATTCAGCACCACTTGTTCACACTCTTCCGGGCGAAATGCCCAGCGAAACACACGTCATCCCATAGTTTTTACATGTGTTAAGCATTGCTTATGGTACATTAGGTGAACTGAAGATTAATTTTTCATCAATTCCGTTGTGACGTGGCGTCAGTTCAAGGCCAAGAACCGTATTTGGGGTAAGGCACTCGGATTATTTGGAATTTTTCTGGCTGAAAGACTAAACAACAAGATCGTCTTCGGCCAGCGAAGATCGGAATGATTCTTTTGAACGCAGTTTGAACTGGTCCCCCGTAGCCACTGCCTTCTGAATTCGGTCGCATCGAAACGTTCGGGGCCCTTTGCGCAGTCGGTCTAACGCCACGACGTACCAAACTGGGTACTTTAACAGCAAATAATGCGGTTCAATTTCCCGTTCGGAAATTTCACCGTCCTCGCGCTTGTACCGTATCTCGAGCGTCTCACGGTTGACGAAGGCTTGGTGAAGTGCGCGAACAACTTGCTTTGGCGGTGCGCTGACCCCCGCCTGAACGAACGTTGAAGCAGTAACGCCAATCAAAATCCGGGACTTTAGCTGGTTCACCCTGGTGCGCTTTTCAGGCGAAAAGGATGCCACCAGCTGGCGCTTGACTGAGGTGAGACTTGCCAGAAACATCGGCGAATTCATCTGTTCGGCAACCGCGATGCTGATGAGAAGATCGACTGCCTCTGAATAGGCAAGGTTCACGCGCCCAACGCCCCAATTGCGATTGAGCCGTACTCCCCCTCCGCGTCCACGATCCGAGTCGATCTGCATGCCTTGCTCTCGCATGAGCGAAATATCTCGCGCGATCGTCCTCACGCTTACGTCGTGTTGATCGGCAAGATCCTGAATGGTGCAATGCTCGTCTTGCTTCAGCTGAACGGCAAGCAGTTCCATCCGTCGCAACCGTCCATTCGCATTTGTTCCAGCCATGAATCAAATATGCCATTAAATGTCATATTTTCAAATATGACGACAACAATCAGGCATCGCGTGATTCCCTGTTGGTTAGCCCGCGTCCAAACAATGGAGCGAAAGTTATGAGAATGAACTATTTCGTCGTCGGAACAAACGACATGATATCTGCGACAAAGTTTTATGACGCACTCTTTGCAAAGGCTGATCTTCACAGCGTCACACCATCCGAGAGAATGACGTACTGGTTGGGCAACGATTTCGCGTTTGCGACAGCCGTACCGTTTGACGAAAATCCAGCAAGCGTAGGCAATGGAATGATGGTTGGCTTTTCTCTGGGGTCGTCTGAAGAAGTTAACAGGCTCCATGCGCTGGCAATTGAGCTTGGTGGTTCAAATGAAGGTGACCCTGGCCAAAGGGGCCCACGATATTCGGCGTACGTCCGGGATCTGGACGGAAACAAGATTTGCTTTTCTGCTTAGCGCTTGTTTTATCGACCGCCCTTTGCTGTCCACCCAATCCGAATTACTCCGCAGCCACTGGCTGAACCGATTTTAGCGCTTGCTCGGCTGCAAAGTGACTTAGGAATACTTTACCGGACAGGGCGTCGAGAAAGTCTGACTTCATCAGGCGATCCAGAACAGGTCCCTTTACTTCGCTTAAGTGCAGTTTCAAGCCCGCATCTTTCAGCCGGTGATTGATTTGCTCAAGGCTCTCTAACGCGGATGCGTCGATAAAATTGATGGCTGAGCACACCAGAACGACGTCGTGAATTTCTGACTGCAGTGAAACTGCATCATTGATTACGTCTTCAAGAAAGCGGGCGTTTGGAAAGTAGAGGCTCTCGTCAATTCGGACTGATAGCACGCCCGGTGTTGTTTCAACTTCATGTCGTTGGATGTTGCGATAGTGCTCGGTTCCTGGAACCCGTCCAACGATTGCAAAGTGGGGGCGCGAGGTTCTTTTTAGATAGAGGGCGAGTGAAGATAGAACTCCAATCGCAATGCCGATCTCGACCCCGAAAATGAGCGTTCCGAAGATTGTACCCTGCATCGCGGCGAAGTCGCTCTTCGAGTAAGCCCATGTTCGTCTGATCGCATCTAAATCGACAAGCGAGATGACAGCTACAATGATTGTCGCAGCAAGCGTGGCCTTGGGAAGGAAAAACAAGAACGGAGTTAAGAAGACAGTTGCCAGGGCAATTCCTATTGCTGTGAAGGCTCCCGCCGCTGGTGTCCGAGCGCCCGCGTCGAAGTTGACAACAGATCGGGAGAAGCCCCCAGTTACAGGAAAGCCACCCGAGACAGCTGCGCCGATGTTTGCTGCGCCCAGCGCAACCAATTCCTGATCCGGATCGATGCGTTCGCGTCGCTTGGCAGCCAGAGTTTGGGCAACCGATATCGTTTCCACATATCCAACCACACCAATCATAAGTGCCGGAAGGAACAACGTCCCCCAAAGCTCGAGATTCAGCTCTGGAAGCGAGGGTTTTGGCAGGCCACGAGGGACATCTCCGACAATGGCAACTCCTTCTGATTGAAGTTCAAGCAGATAGACCGAAAGCGTCGTCGCGATGACTGCCAAGACAGGCGCCGCCTTTGATATGCTACCTGCAAGTGAATTGGACAGACCCGCTGAGACAAGTAAAGGCGCTACGGCCCGCCGAGACCAAAACAAAAAGATCGCAGTGGTTGCGCCGATTGCAAATGTCGCGACGTTCGTCGCAGAAAGCCCCGCAGCAATGCTGGCCAGTTGCTCAACCAGATTGTGTCCTTCAATCTCAAACCCAAGTACGTGCTTGAGCTGACCAACTGCGATGATCAGTGCGCTGGCCGTGATGAAGCCGGAAATGACGGGATGACTCAGAAAATTGGCGAGGAACCCTAATCGCGCCAGACCCATCGCAATCAGAACCAGTCCCGATATCAGCGCAAGAATGATTGCCGCACCAAGATACTCTGGCGTACCCCGAGCCATAAGCTCACCGACCGCTGACGCTGTCATCAAAGACGCCACAGCGACGGGCCCGACAGCTAAGGTCATCGAGGTACCGAAAACCGCATAGATGACCAAAGGCGCGATCGACGCATAAAGCCCAACTTCTGGCGGCAGGCCAGCAAGAAGTGCATAGGGGAGTGACGG
>JAPPOI010000173.1 GCA_028818055.1 Boseongicola sp. | reverse complement strand
GTGTCGCGTTGTAGAAGCTGTTGAACTGCGCAAGCAAGATAATGAACATCAAGCCCAGAGCCGCCGAGAAGCCGACCTGAAGGAAAGCAGCACTTTCTTCCTGCTCTTCCTGGTCGCCGGTCCATTCCCAATCGAGGCCAGCTGGCAATGGTGCTTCACTTTCCAACCACTCTGTCAGGACAGCAATCCGTTCGTTAGGATTGATTGGCTGGCCGTCTGCATTGGTCAGGCCAGGCGCGACATCCGCCTTCACGTCGAAGAAACGCTTCTGCTCGATCCGATTGATCTGGGCTAGCTGAGCAACAGGTTCGCGGTCGATGAAGTTCGAAAGAGGAACCAGGCCGTCCCGTGTGCGAACTTTCAAAGTATCGAGCGTCGAAAGAACCCGATCTTCTTCTGGCAAGCGGACCCGGATTTCAATTTCCTCGTCCGAGCTGTCGACGCGCATTGTGTCCAGAAGAATGCCTCGGGTAACAAGCTGGACCATACCGCCAACCGTGGCCACGTCTGCGCCGTACCGGCCCGCTTTCTCAACGTCGACGTTGATCTGCCAGTCGATGCCGGGCAGGGGGAGGTTATCTTCGATATCGATAAGTCCCTCGGTCGCTTCAAATCGCGCGCGTGCAACATCAACCGCTGACAAAAGGTCTTCCCAGTTGTCGCCTTTGATCCGTAGGTGAACAGGCTTGCCCGAAGCGGGGCCCATAGCGAGGTTCAGGATTTCGACCTTGATGCCAGGAATTTGGTCCAGTCGGGCCTGAAGGTCTTCCAAGACCACATCGCCATCAAGGCTTGCCAGGTCAATATCATTGGCCTCGGCATATTCGCCCCGATCTTCCCACGGCACGAGCTCGATTTGAACCTGACCGATAGTGTCGTTCGGACCGGCAGCACCACCGGTGTTGGCATTCAAACCGCCGGCACCGGCAAAGGCGAATGCGCTTTCGATACCCGGTGTCTGAAGGATGATCGCTTCAACCTCTTCGACCAGTCCGTCCTTTTCGGCAAGCGACATGTTACCCCGGCCACGCACATATACGATGGCCTGTTCAGGCTCGGATTCTACGAAGAATTCCACACCGTTGTTGTTCTGGCCAAAATAGCCAAAGACCGAGACAACAAAGAAGATGATGCCACCAATCGCGACAATTGGCATCACCGGGTTTCCGGCGATAAAGTTGATGACATAGCCAAACGGGCTGCGGCGGTAACCCGCGTTGATGCGGCGCTCACGACGCTCGATTTTTGCTGCACCAAGAGTGATCGACGACAGCATCGCGGCTGCAACGAAGAGAACGGCTCCGAAAAGGCTACCGACCATGCCGACGCCATCCCCCAAGAGGTAACCCGGGTTCAGAACCTGCATGGCGGCGATGAACATCAGATAAAGCGACGGTGGCACGAGAAGTGCACGCACCCACCAAGGAAAAGCGCGAACCAGAGCAGCCGAAGACCGTTCAAATCCGCGGCTCATGCGTCCGGCAACGCCGCCCATAACGGGCAGATACACCAGAGCAACGACCAAGGACGCTGACAACACGAAGATCAGAGTGACCGGCAACATGCCCATGAACTCGCCGGGAACACCCGGCCAGAATAGCATCGGCAGGAATGCGCAGAGAGTTGTCGCGGTGGACGACACGATTGGCCAGAACATCCGCTTGGCCGCCTCAGTATAGGCAGCCATCGGGCCCGAGCCTTCCCGGATACGTTTGTCAGCGTATTCAACAACGACAATCGCGCCGTCAACAAGCATACCGACCGCAAGGATCAGGCCGAACATCACGATATTCGAAACCGCAACCCCCATCAGGGCGAGGAACGCGAAGCAAAGCAGGAACGATGTTGGAATGGCAAAGCCGACCAAGAGCGCAGATCGGGACCCCAGTGCAGCCAGCACAACGATCATCACAAGCGCGATGGCAGTCAGGACCGAGCCTTCAAGCTGGCTGACCATCGAAGCAACCTGCCGTGACTGGTCATTTGATGTGCCTACGGCTATGGCTTGCTGGAGCTCGGGCTCCCACGTGGCGCGCTCGGCGGCGACTTCTTGTTCAATCAGCGCGACGGTGTCGATGATGTTGAACCCTTTGCGCTTCACGACCTGAAGCGCCACCGTGTTTTCGCCGTTGAACCGCGCAGTTCCTGTCCGATCCTCGAACGTCAAACGAATATCGGCGAGATCGCCAAGTGTGATTACGCGGTCGCCATCGACCTTGATTGGAAGGTTGTAGATGTCCTGCTGTTCATCGAAGGACGACGGAATTTTGACCGCGAACGCGCCGGTTTCGGTCTCAACTTCACCCGCTGCAATCAACTGGTTGTTGTTGACCACTACATTGATCAGTTCACCGGCGGTAACGTTGTAAGCTTCAAGGCGCAGGGGGTCGATAACAACTTCGACCATTTCGTCCCGATGGCCCGTCAAGGCGGCCTCAAGAACGGGTTCCAGCCCCTCAAGGCGGTCCTGAAGTCCTTTTGCGACCCGCAGCAGCGTCCGTTCAGGTAGGGCGCCCGTCAGGTTGACGATAATGATCGGGAATTCTGAAAAGTTAAATTCGTTGATCGAGTATTGCTCGGCGCCAGATGGGAAATTTGCCTCGGCGCTGTTCATCGAATCCCGGACGTCTGCCATGATCTGGGACTTGTTCCATCCGAATTCGAACTCCAGAACCAGACCTGCATAACCTTCGGCGGCGGTGCCTTGCATGGATTTCAACCCGTCAAGGTCAGCAAGCTCGGTTTCCATGACCTTGACCAGCAGTTTTTCGCTGTCTTCAGCGGAAATGCCGGGGAAGGGGACAGAGACGAAAAGTGCCGGAATCTCAATGTCCGGTTCGCCCTCTTTTGGAAGTGACGCGTAAGCCAACGTGCCCGCAACCAGCGACAACGCGATGAACGCAATTACCATTCGGGCGCGCGAGGCGGCCCAATCGACAAGACCGGTCATTGGGTCACCTCCCGATAGGTCACATCGACAGGAACGCCATCAGTAACAAACTCTTGCCCGACAACAATGACATCAGCCTGCTGGGCCAGACCAGCGACCCAGATACCTTTCGTGGTGTCGCGTAGAACCGACACCGGAGCGAATGCAGCTGCGTTGTCTCGAACGATGCGCACGCCCAAGGCCCCATCATCATCCAACGTCAAAGCACTTTGTGGGATCAGGTGTGCGACGTCACCTTCGGCTTGGATACCAATCTCAGCGGTTTGTCCGTCACGAATGGACAGGTCCGCGTTCGGCACTTCGACGTCCACGCGGAATGTACGCGTCGTTGGATCAGCCGACCGGCTTAGGAACGTCACCTTACCGATAACTTCGCGGCCCGAGGCAAGGCGGGCACCGGCAGTTGCACCGACTTCAACCCGGTCGACCAGAGTTTCCGGCACGAAGCCGACCAATTTGATCGGATCAAGCTGAATAACGGTCGCACACAGCGATCCTGGTTGCAAAAGGCCGCCAAGTTCAGCTGCGTCAGTTTCAAGAAGCCCGTTGAAAGGGGCACGAATTTCAAGGTTTTCCAACTCGTTGCTGGCCGAAGCTACACC
>JAPPOI010000015.1:2636-3555 GCA_028818055.1 Boseongicola sp. | reverse complement strand
GGGCTATGCAGCGGTGCGCTTTCACCATTGCCAAAAAAGAAGAATGCCCCCGGAGCAATCTTCAAGGCTTGAGCAAAGTCTTCTGATGCTCCAATTCGAGGTGCATCTGGATTGGTATACTCGGAACCGAACACTTTTCTTGCCACGTCCAATCCATGTCTCGCCGCCTTATCGTCATTCACCAAAGTGACGAAAACTCGATCGTACTCCACCTCGACAGTGCAGCCATGTGCATCGGCCATCCCCATCGAAATACGTCGCATAGAATCCTCAATGCGCTGACTCACGGCATCATCGAAATGGCGACAATCACCTTCTATTCGTGCCTCACTGGCAATAGCGTTCTTAACATTATCGCCTTCGATTGAGGTAACAGAGACGACCGCGAGCGCTGCAGGGTCGATCACTCGGGAAACAATTGTCTGAAGCTCACTCACAATCGAACAAGCGCAGACAATCGCGTCCTTGCAGTCATGAGGGCGCGAAGCATGTCCTCCGCGTCCGCGCACGATAATCCGAAATCCATCTTCAGCTCCCATGAAGGGCCCCGATCTGGTCTCAAACGAGCCAACGGGAAGCCCAGGCATGTTGTGCAATCCATAGATTTCATCAAAATCCAGTCGTGATCCAAGTCCGTCACGGATCATCGCCTTCATGCCTTGTCCCCATTCCTCGGCTGGCTGGAAAACAAATCGAACTGTTCCATCAAAGCAATCGTCAGCAGCGAGCATTGCAGCGGCGCCCAACAGTATCGTCGTGTGACCATCATGGCCGCAAGCATGCATCAATCCGGGTTTCGAAGAAGAATAGGGAAGATTGGTTGTTTCTTGGATCTGAAGGCAATCCATATCGGCACGAAGGGCAATGGTACGATTGCCTTTCCCTCGCAACAACGTCGCAACGATACCTGTCCCCCCGA
>JAPPOI010000015.1:0-2626 GCA_028818055.1 Boseongicola sp. | reverse complement strand
CCACCGACACCCATTTCGATGTTGTCGAAGCCAAATTCGCGAAGCCTTTCTGCGACGAAACTGGCCGTGCTTTTTTCTTCAAAGCCGAATTCGGGATTTTGATGCAAGTGTCTTCGCCATTCGCGCATCGACTTTCCGAGATCTTCTAAATCCAATCTCCAACCCTCGTTTTCAGTATCTGCAAGAAGCTTCGGCACATAGTCCCACTCAACCCGCGCAACAAGAATCGCCCTCTTGAATGGGCGGGCATGGAACCGTCGCGTAAGAGCAGAAAACACAGCAGTCGCCGGGAAGTGGCTTCAGAACTGCGCGGCAAGACTTACACTCATAAAACCACTGGCAGGCGTCGGTTGGCATCGTTTCCGTTTCCTGATGCCCGCAAGAGGGACACGTGAGTGTCGAACTTAGTTCCACTTTTGACAGATTTTCGGCCATGGCTTGCGGTCCAGCTACAGACTGACGTGCGAATTCATTCTCAGTACTACAATCTCGGTTCCAATGACACTGTTCGGATCGGTCAATCCAATTCGACACAAGCGATCCACATCGCGAGCTTGGGGCGGCAACAATGGCTCAACATTGAAATCCTATACCCTCTCCAACTACCCTCACGGAAAAGAAGGAGAACCCGTCTCATGCCCAAAGGATATCTTGTCGCCCATATTCGCGTTCACGACAAAGACGCGTTTGAAGAATTCAAATCGCTCTCGGGTGCCGCCATTAAAGCGCATGGCGGAAATGTATTGGTCCGGAACCCTGCGCCAGATCACCGCGAAGGCGCGGCCAACGGTCTTGCCATCGTGATCGAATTCGAAAGCTACGAACAAGCCAAGACGTTTTACGAGTCCGACGCCTACACCGAAGCCCGGCACGTGCGTGAAAAAATCTCCGACACTGACCTGATCCTCGTCGAAGGGCTGTGACGCATCGTGCGGACAGGCAAGCCCCGGTTAACGCCTGCGTTCGGAAACATGTACAAAACTACACATTCGCCTCTGGCGAGATGTACAAAATGCCACATTCGACACCGTACGGTGCTGTTGCAGTCCTGCCAGACCCACCGCCGGTTATTGCTTAACATCTGGTTAATTGCGTTAATCTACCCGAAGATAACGATGATCGAGCAGTGGAGATTTCGGATGCGACCAACTCATGTTCTTGCCGGCCTTTTGGGCTCGGTAGCTCTTGCAGGCTGTACCGCAGGTGGCGGGCTTCTTGGAACAAATGTCGGGTTCGACAATGCTGAGGCCGCGCAACTGGCTCAGGAAAACGACATCATCCTGCTTCAGGTCAACGAAGGCGACACGCTCAGCGCTGAAATTCCATTGGCAGGCAACGCGACTTATTCTGGGTTTGTCCACGGCTACAACGGCGGTGGAACCGGCCCCGATCTCGAACATTTTGGCGAACTTGACATGACCGTCGACTTCAATACCGAGACGATTAGCGGAACAATTTCAAATGTTTACACTGATCTTCCCGGGTTCCTCGCTCCATCTGGAACAGCTATAGTAACGGGTACAATCGATAACACGCTGGATGGTGGAGACATCTCGATCGACGCCCTGGGAACACTGGTCGGAACTGGCGCAACTGCCGATTATGATTTCAGTGGCAATGGTGATTTCATTGGCGACACAGCTCAGGCAGCCATTGGTTCGCACACCACGGATCTCATTTGGATTGGTGGCCCAGACACCGGCACCACGTCTTTCTCGGATGGCGATTGGACCGGCGAACAATAGATCGTTATTGGCAGCCGCCTCACGGCACCCTATATCGCTGGGATGTTTGAAGGTTTTCTGAAGAAACTCACCGCACCTGAGCCTGATCCGCTGGATGAAGGCGATGCACGCCTTGCTTTGGCCGCCCTTTTGGTCCGCGTCGCCCGCACTGATGGCGAATACGCCCAAGAGGAGGTGTCGAGAATAGATCGCGTCTTATCAACACGTTACGGGATTGGTCCCTTCGAGGTGGCGAAGCTACGTTCTGATGCGGAGACGCTGGAGTCCGAAGCGCCTGATACCGTCCGCTTCACTCGGGCTATCAAAGACGCGGTCGCGTACGAGGACCGTGAACACGTTGTCGAGGCGCTATGGGAAGTCGCATTGGCTGATGGCAGTCGCGACCACGAAGAAGACGCCTTGATGCGTCTGGTCGCTCCGATGCTGGGCGTCAATGATCGCGATTCAGCGCTCGCGCGGCAGCGCGCCCAATCGCGGGGATGATCGCCAGCCTGCCAATGTATTGGTTCGCCGAAACCAAGGCTGCACATGTCGCATTTTGGGCTCTGGTTCGAAACCACCTTGAAACCAACGGCGTTAAGGCTCCCAAAAACCTTTCAGAAATGAAAAGCCCATACGAGGTTTGGGGCGCCCCGGACCTTGTCCTAAGCCACATTTGTCACCTCCCGTATCGCCTTCAGTTCAAGGACGCTGTGACGCGTATTGCAGCCTCTGATTATGGGTTGAAAGGGTGTCCATCCGGTCACTACCGCTCACTTTTCGTCGTGCGCGAAGATCATCAAGCCGAAACGCCGCAGGACCTCGACGGCATGACAATGGCACTTAATAGCGAAGACAGCCATTCTGGCTGGGGCGACGCCGCAAGCTGGGCGCTTGCAAAC
>JAPPOI010000354.1 GCA_028818055.1 Boseongicola sp. | reverse complement strand
ACTAAGATTGTGGTGCTGCCCCCTCGCCCGGGCCGCATCACCGATGTTATCGAAAGTCCGTTGCCGAAAGAACGGGGACTGGACATCCGAGATACGCCCGAGTTCATCGAGGTCGCGCATCGCGTTCGTGAAGGGTTGAGAGCTGGACACGGTGACGAGCTTTGACCCCCCAGCTACATATCAGGCCAGCAAAGCTGGAAGATGCCCCTGACTGTGCGGGAATGATCGACCGTTGGATCGAAACCTCTGATTGGTTGCCAAGAACTCGGAGTTATCAGGATATCCTGAACAGGTACCAATCCTTTGTCATTGAGAACCGCACCGTTTGGGTGGCAGATGGCAACCCATTGAAAGGCTACATTTCGCTTAACGATGACGACGGTCACGTATTGGCCTTGTACAGCGATCCCAAGCGTCACGGCACTGGCAAGGCCCTGTTGGATCACGCCAAGTCAGACCGCGATTATCTTCAGCTCTGGACATTCGCTGCCAATGTCGATGGCCGGCGTTTTTATGAACGCGAAGGGTTTGTCGAAGTCGAACGTACCGCGGGGGATAACGAAGAGAACTTGCCAGACATACGGTACGAATGGAGGCGGCCACAATGACGCGTTGGCTGCCAATATTAACAGTCGTCGCCGCGATATTGGCAATTTGGTACGTGGCTTGCGTGCCGATGAATATCAAAGAAGTTTTGACCCAACAGGAGCGGGCCGGGGTTGAAGTTTTTCCTCCATCCGCAAAGGAACGAAGGGATTTGGGGCGACTTGGGCTGGTGGCCTCGAACTTCAGCCTAATCGGGCCCAGCTGGTCGATGGAAAGGGCCAGATTGCCAGCGCCTCACCAAGTTGCCAGCGAGCTTTGGAAAAGCACTTGGGACGAAGAAGTAAATGGTCGACGCGGAATTGTTCGATCTGGTTCGCTGTCCAATCGATCGCTCATCTACCACGGCGGTGTGACGCTTGGCGCGACAATGGTCGGCTTTTTGATCGGCTCGCTTCTGGGCGTGCTGCTTGCAGTTGGTATCGTCTACAACCGCGCCATGGATATGAGCGTCATGCCATGGGCGATCATTAGCCAGACCATTCCAATCGTCGCGCTTGCCCCAATGATCATTGTCGTTCTGTACTCTGTGGGCCTCAGCGGGTTGATCGCGAAGGCCGTGATCAGCGCATATCTGTCATTCTTTCCTGTAGTCGTTGGCATGGTGAAAGGGCTTCGCGCACCAGACCAGATGCAGCTTGATTTGCTCAAGACGTACAACGCCAGCGACAATCAGCAGTTGTTCCGGCTTCGCCTGCCATCTTCGGTGCCTTACCTGTTCACGTCGCTGAAGATCGGCATCGCGGCATCGCTCGTCGGTGCCATTGTTGGCGAACTTCCTGTTCAGCGCGGTGGATTGGGTGCCCGGATGTTGGGTGGCAGTTATTACGGCCAGACCGAACAAATCTGGGCAGCCCTGTTCGTGGCCGCTGTTTTGGCAGCTGGTTTGGTCTGGTTGATTGGTTGGATTGAACGACGCACGCTGTCTCGAATGGGGGTCGTCGCATGATGCTGGTGCTGCTCGCATTCGCGATTTGGGTCGCAGCTTGGGCGTTAAATGCGTGGCTGGCAAATGGACGGCTTGCTGGGTCACAAGCTGTGCGGATCGCCGTTCCGCTCATTTTTGGTGGAACCATATTGTTGGTTTGGGAGCTTCTTGTGCGCGGGCTGGAGATTGATCTGGTCATCTTGCCGCCGCCGTCGCTGGTCGCCCAAACATTCGCTGCAAACCTTTCAACGCTTTGGGCTGATTTCGTTCAAACCATTCTGAAAGGCGCGTTGTCGGGGTATGTGATCGGCTGCCTCATCGCTTTCACAATCGCCATCGTTGTCGATCGAAGCGATTTCCTCAGACGCGGCCTTTTGCCTGTTGGAAACTTCATGGCCGCCCTGCCGATCGTCGGAACCGCACCCATTCTGGTCATGTGGTTCGGCTTTGATTGGCAGTCAAAGGCGGCGGTCGTCGTCGTTATGGTGTTTTTCCCCATGTTGGTGAACATCGTGGCTGGATTGGCCGACACAACTGCGATGCAGCGCGATTTGATGCGTACATATTCGGCAAGCTATTGGCAGAGCTTGTTTTCACTGCGCTTGCCAGCAGCCATGCCTTTCATATTCAATGGGCTCAAAGTTTCAGCAACGCTGGCATTGATTGGCGCGATCGTGGCCGAATTCTTCGGTTCACCGACCGTGGGGCTCGGTTTCCGCATCAATGCCTCGCTCGGGCAACTGGCGCTGGATATGGTCTGGGCGGTCATCGTTGTCGCCGCGTTGGCCGGCTCCGCTTTTTACGGCGTTCTGACACTGATCGAACGGCGGGTCACCTACTGGCATCCGTCACAAAGAAACTAAAGCAACCACAAGAGGGAGTTACACATGAAAACGATGATAACCGGAGCCATTGCTCTTGGATTGTCCGCCGCAGCCGCGCAGGCCGCGGATGAAGTGCGGCTACAGCTGCAGTGGGTCACGCAGGCCCAATTTGCTGGCTACTACGTTGCGCTGGAGAACGGCTACTATGAAGAAGAAGGTCTGGACGTCACCGTGTTGCCGGGCGGCCCAGACATTGCTCCACCACAGGTGCTTGCTGGTGGTGGCGCCGACGCCATGCTCAACTGGATGCCATCTGCTTTGGCCGCCCGTGAAAAAGGCCTGCCAGTTGTGAACATCGCACAACCATTCAAATCTTCGGGCTTGCAACTGACGTGTTGGAAAGACACCGGCATCACCGGACCGCAGGACTTCAAAGGCAAGACCATTGGCGTTTGGTTCTTCGGAAACGAATATCCGTTCCTAAGCTGGATGAGCCAGGAAGGAATTTCGACCGATGGCGGCGATGATGGCGTCACCGTTCTGAAGCAAGGCTTCAACGTTGACCCACTGCTTCAGCGTCAGGCTGATTGCATCTCGACCATGACTTACAACGAGTACGGTCAGGTTCTGGATGCTGGTGTTTCCGAAGACGAGCTTGTGACCTTCAAGTACGAAGACATGGGCGTTGCGACGTTGGAAGATGGCATCTACGTGCTGGAAGAAAACCTTGCCGATCCGGCCTTCAAGGACAAGATGGTACGCTTCGTGCGTGCGTCGATGAAGGGTTGGAAGTGGGCTGAAGCGAACCCAGGTGAGGCTGCTGCAATCATCCTCGACTACGACGAGACTGGCGCACAAACAGAAGCGCACCAGGTTCGGATGATGGGCGAAATTGCCAAGCTGACAGCCGGTTCAGATGGCACATTGGACCCTGCAGACTTTGACCGGACAGTCAGCACTTTGCTTGCTGGAGGATCGGATCCTGTCATCACCAAAAAACCAGAAGGTGCTTGGACCCACGACATCACGGATGCAGCACTGAACTAATAGAAACAGGATTTGTTTCTTGTGGAACGCGGTCAACAGATGTTGGCCGCGTTTCTCTTTCTGAACCAGTCAGAATTTTTTGGCTGTTTTGTCCATAAATGTTGGATTTCCGCACCGAAAATTTTTGAAGCCGCCGTTGTTTGGCGTGACGGAAATCATTTTTGCGGTACAAATAACCAC
>JAPPOI010000208.1 GCA_028818055.1 Boseongicola sp. | reverse complement strand
TTGGCCAATACCGTTACCCGGAGTGATGTCGGCCATCCTGATGTCGATGGATGACTACTACCTTTTTCTGAACAACTGGCTGCACGGTGACATGCGCCAGTACGACATCAGCGATCCCCATAACCCGAAACTGACTGGTCAGGTGTTTATGGGAGGATTGTTGGGCAAGGCGCCATCAGTCAACGGGGTCGAAGTTGCGGGTGGACCGCAGATGTTCCAGCTCTCGCTTGATGGCAAACGGCTTTATGTGACCACGTCACTCTTTTCCACTTGGGATAACCAGTTCTACCCGGAAATCCGCGAGAAGGGTGGTGTCATGGTGCAAATTGACTGCGATCCAGAAAATGGCGGGATGGAGATCAACCCGGATTTCATCGTCGACTTTGGCCAAGAACCCAATGGGCCGAGCCGTTGCCATGAATCCCGATATCCTGGCGGCGATTGCACAAGTGATATCTGGCTATGACGACGCATACTGTGACGCTGGCCAACCGTGACGCGGCGACGTTCGTCGTCGACGCGCGAAGGCCTTTGCTGGACGCACTGCGTGAACAGGGTGTCGATCTGCCATATGGCTGCAAGTACGGTGGATGCATTACCTGCGCAGCAAAGCTGATCGACGGGCAGGTGGATCAGCGGCGTCAAGTGGCCTTGAATAACCGTCAGATCGAAAACGGCTACGTGATTTTGTGCGTTGCACGTGCCACCACAGACATCACTTTGGAGATCGGTGTGGAAAGCCACGACAAGCTATACCGAAATCCGTTTCTTGACCCACTCGAGCCGCACGAACTGAAGGCTGACATTGCCTCGCCAAAGGAGACGTAAATGCCCGAAGCAGACATCGATCGCATTTATGACTACGACCCCGAGTATCTCGCCGAGATACTGAGATCGGTCAAAACAATCGCCATGGTCGGGGCAAGTGCTGACAAAACGAAGTTCAGCTATGGTGTTCTAAGACAGCTCAGCGAGATCGGGTATGATATTCTTCCGGTGAACCCGAACCCAAAGGTCACCGAAATTCGCGGCTTGAAAGTCTACCACTCGCTGGAAGAAATCGACAAACCTGTTGATATGGTTGATGTTTTTCGCCCCAAGGAAGAACTTTACGGGTTTGCAGAGAAAGCCATAGCGATCGGCGCCAAGGTTCTCTGGGGGCAAATCGGGGTGTACGATGATAAAGCTGCCAAACTGGCGGAAGATGCCGGACTAAAGGTGGTAATGAACCGCTGCCCGAAGATCGAACTTTTCCGGCCGTTTTGGAAACCGAGACTGGATCTCAAGATCTAGCCGACGCCCTTCAAAAGCCTACGCGTCAGTCTTTGTCTGGACGGACGCGTGCCGCTGTCTTGTCAGCAAACGCAGCTAACCGTTCGCGGGCATCGACTTGCGTGTTTACCACACCGGCTACAACAGCTTCAGCATAAGCCGCATCAAGGGCAGACATATTCGTCATGTGGCTGACAGCCGAGCATATCGCGAAGTTTGAAAGCGGCAGGTTCTCTGCTGCGCGTCGGGCCAGCTCCAAGGCCTTGTCGAAGCTTGAGCCGTCAACAAGATACTGAGCGAAGCCAAGCTCGGCAGCCTCTTCCGCTTTATAGACCCGGCCCGTAAGCATCATGTCGATCATGCGCGCCTTGCCAACCAAGTCGCTGACACGGATGGTTGCGCCTCCGCCAGTGAACAAGCCGCGCTGGCCCTCGGGCAGGGCAACATATGCGGTTTGGTCCATAACGCGGACATGCGCCGCACTGGCAAGTTCAAGACCGCCACCCACAACAGCGCCGTGGAGCGCGGCGATGACCGGAACGCCACCGTACTCCATCTTGTTGAAGGCCTCGTGCCAACGCAGACAAACATGCATGAAGTCCGCCGGGCTGCGATCCTCGCTGTGATGCTCCACCAAATCAAGACCGGCACAGAAATGGTCACCTGCACCCGCCAAAACCACAGCCCGAACATCGGCGCGCGGAGCCATCGAAAAGAATGTTACGAGCTCTTCGATAGTCGCAATGTCGAGAGCATTGCGTTTGTTTGGACGGTTCAAGGTAACAATCCAGACGCCAGTGTCCTCGGACGTGATTTCAAGGTTCTCGAATTGCGAAGTGTCGATTGTCTGTGTCATGTGTACACTGCCTATCTAAGCGCTTGGACTTAGGTGGTTTTCTCTCGGGATGCCCGCTTTTCAGCCATTACGGTATGGGCCAGTTTCTTGGTATAGTTTTCAAGTCGCTCAAGGTCGTGCACGACGGCGTCGCCGTCCTGCTTTTCCATCCCAGAGAGAATGCTGGAGTGAATGCCTATGATCTCAGCCCGCGAGCGGGCCGTGTAGGTGATCATGTTCATCAAAGGCTGCATCGCCTCGATCGATCCGGACAAATGATACGACAAAACCGGGTTCTGAGCGCCATCAATCAAAGCCAAATGAAATGCGACGTCAGATGCGCAAAAGTCTTCATCGCTAAGCCCCGACTCGCCTTGCTTTTCCAGCTCTACTTTCATTTTGGCCAGCTGCGCTTCTTCACGGCGCTCAGCGACAAGTGGCGCGCAAGCGCGTTCCAGCGCGAACCGAGCTTCACACGCTGTGTCAAAGCTGACTTCATTCATGCTGAGCAGCAGTGTTGCGGTGGTGGCCAGTTGGGTTCGCGCATCGTCGTACGACAGCCGATTAACGAACGCACCACCAAAGGCACCCCTTTGCGTTCGGATAAGCGATTGAGCGGCCAATCTTTTTAACGCTTCACGGATCGTTGGGCGCGAGACTTCAAACTGTTCGGCAAGTTCCGCTTCGGATGGTAATCTTTCGTCAACGATCAGCGCGCCAGAAACAATCAAATCGCGAATAGAGCTCGCAATTTGGGCCGACAGATCAATGTTTGTGTCAGGATCAATTTTCATTTGTCAGACATTTAAAAGTCTGACATTTAAAAATGCAACAAAAGACTGGGAGGCCCTTTTGTTCTTTAACGCGATCAGATCGATGTCGGGTCTGCATTGGCTGCTGCTGTTCGGGGCTATTCTTGCCTCGTGGTTTGCGCTGTTTGCGATGTCCGTTCCCGCCGATCTGCGTGAAGCGTCAAGGATATTCGGGGCTGAATTTTGGGTGGCACTCTGCACTGTGTCACCTGACTTTGCTGGATACGGTCGGGTCGTCGTCATGTGGCTTCTTATGTCGACCGCGATGATGCTGCCGACGGCTCTTCCGGCTTTCGCCGCTTATGATGACCTCAGCACGACAAATGCCGAAGTTGATTTTGCGGGATTGGTGCTTGGCTTTCTCGCGATTTGGGGCGGGTTCGCCCTGTTGGCTGCCGGACTGCAGATGCTGCTGTTCCGCTTCGATTTGGTCAGCGGCTTTGGTGACAGCCGGTCAAATCTGTTGTCGGTTGTCTTGCTGACCGCTGCTGGTGCTTATCAGTTTTCGGCTCTTAAAGAGGCTTGCCTCAGCAAATGTCGCGCACCAGTGAGCTTTTTCATGCAGCACTGGGGCGAGAGCCCGTGGAAAATGGGTGTGCGCCTCGGAGCAGTTTGCTTGGGGTGCTGCTGGGCGCTGATGCTTCTGGCCTTCGTCGGCGGCGTCAGGAGCTTGGCGTTTA
>JAPPOI010000099.1 GCA_028818055.1 Boseongicola sp. | reverse complement strand
TCCGTTGTCCGCCAACTTAACCATGCCTAGGTCGTCGAGCTGTACTAGATGCGAGTTGTTCTCGAGCGGACAGCAGCGGAACTGGCCGCCAAGCACGGCACGGAAGCCGAGTTCGACACGCTTGACGACTTGAACCAGCAGATTGCTGAGGAACGTGAAAACCCAGCCAAGGCCGCTGCAATAAATCAGGACTTTCACCAAGGCCTGTATCTTGCCTGTCGAAATCGATTTCTGCTTGAAGCTGCTCGGTCGCTTAACAACTCGTTGCTTCTCTTGGGGCCGACAACGTTCACCGACGAAGTTCGGATTGATGATGTCGTCCGCCAACATCAGACGATTATTTCAGCGCTGCAAATGGGTGATGCAGAAGGAGCAGGCGCCGCCGCCGAGTTCCATTTGAACGCCTCATTGAGGCAACGATTAAAGGCGCTGGCAAAGTGATGCCCATCGCGTACTCATTCATTTTGGCTTTGGTTGGTGTGGCAGTGTTCCACTTTTTCAGCCTGCCTTTGCCTTGGCTGTTAGGACCGATCACGTTCTGTCTCTTTGGTGCGTTGGCCGGTGTTCCGTTGGGCGGATTCAAGCGCTTGAACGCTGGAATGAGAACAATTCTTGGCGTGGCGGTTGGGGCAACTCTGACACCAGCGGTGATTGCAACTTTCCCATCCATGTGGCCGACATTACTGCTGGTTCCTGTCAAGGTATTCGCCATCGGCGCTCTGGGCATCCCGTACTTTCTGTATTTCTGGCGGTACGACTTTCCGACGGCTTATTACGCCACCATGCCCGGTGGACTGCAGGACATGTTGGTTTTCGGTGAGGAGGCCGGAGGCAATGTAAGGGCGATGTCGCTTGTTCACGCGACGCGGGTTTTGGTGCTTGTCGTGGCATTACCGTTTCTCTTGAAAGGCTTATGGGACGCGGACCTAACCAATCCACCGGGTGCACCGGTGGGCTCTCTACCGCTGCATCAGCTTGGCCTGATGGTCGTTTGTGCAATGACTGGCTGGTGGGCGGCCGTCCGCGTGGGCCTTTTCGGCGCCTCCATTCTAGGGCCGCTCATTGTAACTGCCTTGGCCGCCATGATTGGCTTGCTAGAGCATAGGCCTCCGGCTGAAGCGATTTGGGCGGCGCAGTTCTTTATCGGCATGACCGTTGGGTCAAAGTATGCAGGCATTACCTTTGCCGAGGTGCGCCGCGATCTTGTGGCCGCGTTGGGGTATTGCGGGATCTTGGCTGTGCTGACGGTTATTTTTGTAGAGTTGATTTTCGGCTTCGGCCTGGCACCGGGACAGGAAGCATTGTTGGCTTTTGCGCCGGGTGGTCAGGCGGAGCTTACTGTTCTGGCGCTGATTGTGGGCGCTGATGTTGCGTTTGTCGTGGCTCACCACGTTCTGCGAATATTTGTCGTAATTTTGGGTGCACCAATCGCAATGCGTATCTTTCGAGCGAAGATCAGCTAGCGGCTTTCCACGCCGGATAGTGGTTCGGGTGTTCTTGGTGTTGCAACGAATCTTGGGGCTTCAAGTGCTCGCAGAGATTCCGACACTGAACCGCGCAATCCGATCAGATAATTGTATTGAGCGTCACAGCCAGAAATGGGTGTCGGATAGTCTTGGATTTCCCTTTGAATACTCTCGACAGCTGCCGCCAAGGAGGATCGAGCTTCTGACAGGTGAGTTTCATAATCCATAGTAACCGCCCTTCATAATGTATACCATAGTATACAATTAAGATTGAGGATTCAAGAGCGGGTCCACACCTCGCTTGGGACAAAGACCTCGCCCGAAGCAATCTTCCGTGCCGTTCTCGTCAGTCCAGCCGAAACAACCTTAAAGCTGTTTTCGTCGTTCTCAAACTCGACAGTTACGCTCATTTGTCCCATCGGATGCTCCAATGAAAGCCGCGCAGGTGAGCCGCTGCCACCTTCTGCGATGCCGTCACCAACTGTCCCTGGGCAAAGCAGACAGGCGCTAAAACACTGAGACCCGGTGACCGCAATGCTTGGGTGAGTTTTCAATGGCTTGAAGTATCTTGTCGCGGCAGTTCCGCCGTTCCTTGGTGGAGCGATAAGACCAAATTTTGGTATGACAGACTGGGAAACATCACCCAATCCCATCAGCTCGCCTGCTTTCAGACGAACTGCCTCCATTTGCGAGAAAAAGTCTGTGTTTTCATCCAGTTCGGCGGCAGATTCATTGCCGGAAAGACCGAATGCATCGGCGCGCGCAATGACCATCGGCATTGCAACATCAAGACAAGTTACATCGATGCCATCGATCGTATCCATCCTGTTTCCGGTTGGGAAAAGAGCGCCGGTTGCTCCACCTTCAACATCGTAAAACATCAGCTCAATTGGCGCCGCAGTGCCTGGCACGCCATCGAGTGAGGTTTCGCCACTGTATTCCACCATACCTTGGGGTGTCGCGACTTTTGACAAGACACGTGCGCCCGTGTTGACGGCATGGATCTTAACCTCCGTGGTTTCTCCTGGACCTGTATGAACCAGTCCCATTTCGATGGCCGCTGGGCCAACACCCACAAGAATGTTTCCGCAAGTTGGTTTGAAATCCACAAGCCCATCTTCGACGCTGACCTGAGCGAAAAAATAGTCGACGTCTGCCCAAGGGTGGTTCGATCTGGATAGCATCGCGACTTTGGTAGTCACTGCTGCCCCACCGCCCAGTCCATCGATATTGAGCGGATGGCCCGACCCAATCAGTGACACCAAAACTTTTGCCAACTCATCCTGGTCGGATGGCAGAGCGTCGCGAAGCATGTACGGCCCCCGCGAGGTTCCACCACGCATGAAGAGATAGGGGATTGCAGTTTGGGTCATGTCAACGGCCACGGCAGGTCGACATAAGACTGCAACAAACCCGGTGGAAAGTCGCGGTTCAGCAGACCAGCCATTACGCACATGAAGGCGATGCCCCCTGCGGTGTAAGCAGCAGCGAAGCCCAGACCTTTTCCTGCGCGGTAGTGGATGAAAGCAAACAAGAAGATAGCAAGTGCCAATATGAAGCCCAAAAGCGACGTCAAAATGAGCAATCCTGCAAACCACGCCAGAGTTTCCCATAAACCGTGAGAGTTTTGGTCGCTGTTATTTGCTTCACGGTCTGCAAACAGCGCATGTGTTTCCGGCCTCAGCATTATTTGGATTAAAAGGATAATGCCGCCAACAATCGCCACGCCGGATACAAAGCGCGGGAAAACGCGGTCAGCGGCAGCATAGTCAGGGATCATCGATGCATTTGTGAAAGCAACGATCAGATAACCAAGAACAACCAAGAGGAAAATCATCGGCGCGCGCTTAGCGCCGCTTTCCACGGCGCCCTCGGCCATGATTGTTTTTGCCTGCCGAAGTCCAAGGACGACAGATACGAGCGTGATTATGATGAGGACGATTACGATGGGTGAGAATATGTAATCGATGCCTTCTTCAAACCCTTTTCTGAATCTGGATTGCGCGATTTGCACTGCTTGGTTCGCGTAAGTCTCGGCAGGATTGGAAAGGACGAACCCAATCAAAAAAGCCGGTCGCGACCAGTCAAAGCGGCGCATCATGATGCCAAGGAATCCAATCGCAAATAGCGCAACGAGGT
>JAPPOI010000202.1 GCA_028818055.1 Boseongicola sp. | reverse complement strand
AATTCCGGAAGGCAGGCAAATGTTTGATCTTGAGGGGAAAACGGCGCTCATCACAGGTGCATCAGGTGGTATCGGAGCGGCCATTGCCCGCGCGTTGCATGCGCAAGGCGCCATCGTTGGTCTTTCAGGTACGAGAGTTGAACCCTTGGAGACCCTCGCTGCAGATCTGGGCGAACGTGCTTATGTTCTTCCTTGCAACTTGAGCGATGCAGACGCTGTTGCTGGGCTACCCAAACAAGCCATCGAGGCGATGGGATCGGTCGATATTCTCGTGAACAATGCTGGCATCACGCGGGACAACCTTTTCATGCGGATGAGCGACGAAGAGTGGGCCATCGTGCTGCAAGTCAATCTGACGGCAGCGATGGTCCTTTGCAAAGGCGTTATGCGGGGGATGATGAAGTCTCGTTGGGGCCGGATCATCAACATCTCTTCAATTGTTGGCGCAACGGGAAACCCAGGGCAGGCCAACTATGCTGCGTCGAAGGCTGGTTTGGTTGGGATGTCAAAGTCATTGGCGTATGAAGTTGCCAGCCGGGGGATAACGGTTAACGCAATTGCGCCCGGTTTCATTACGACCGCAATGACCGATAAACTGACCGATGATCAGAAAGACGGAATCCTTGCGCAGGTTCCAGCAGGGCGCATGGGAACTGCGGATGAAATCAGTGCCGCAGTCGTGTACCTGGCCAGCGAAGAGGCTGGTTATGTGACGGGTACGACGTTGCATATCAATGGTGGCATGGCCATGTTATAGGCGCAAACAGCGTTTGCGATATCATTTGCGTTTGAAACGGAATTGGTATAGCCGACGCTCATCTTGGTGCGAGGCCAGTTCTCGCGCCCTTCGTCCGCTTGGACGTTGATTAACGAACGGGACATGACCCGAGGAACTGTGAGGAATTGATATGAGCGACATTGAAGATCGCACGAAAAAGATCGTCGTCGAGCATCTGGGTGTGGAAGAAGACAAAGTAACTGAAAATGCTTCTTTCATTGATGATCTTGGCGCAGACAGCCTTGATACGGTTGAGCTGGTCATGGCCTTCGAAGAAGAATTCAGCATCGAAATTCCGGACGATGCCGCCGAAACGATCCAAACATTTGGTGATGCGGTAAAGTTCATTAAAGAAGCCGCCTAAGCTTCTGAATTATTGTATTAAACGGCGCCTTGATTGGCGCCGTTTTCGTTTGTTTTTAGCAGTGCAAGGCTACCGGCGGAACAACGCTTGCGCGCAATTGCGGCCCCGGGCTTGGACGTGTAAAACTTATTCAAAGAAACGAAAAAGCGGGGTGCGGGCATGCGTCGCGTGGTAGTCACCGGTTTGGGAATGGTTTCGCCTCTGGCGTGTGGCGTTGAGGAAAGTTGGTCTCGGATTTTGGATGGTCAATCCGGGGCGGGCACGATTTCCCGTTTCGACGCTGGCCATCTGGCAACAACATATGCTTGCGAAATTCCTGTCGGCGATGGTTCTGACGGGACTTTTAATCCTGACGATTGGATGGAGCCCAAAGAGCGTCGCAAGGTGGACGACTTCATTGTTTATGGCATGGCAGCTGCCGAACAGGCGGTGAATGATGCTGGATGGCGACCGTCAGATACCGAAAGTCTTGAACGTACCGGGGTTATGATCGGCTCGGGTATCGGTGGATTGCAATCCATTGCAGAAACAGCTGTCTTGATCAAAGAGCGCGGCCCGCGCCGGGTATCGCCGTTCTTTATCCCGGGCTCGCTTATTAATCTCGTGTCTGGCCAGGTTTCCATTCGTTTCGGATTCAAAGGACCAAACCATGCTGTGGTTACGGCCTGTTCGACAGGTGCACATGCTATCGGAGATGCCGCCCGCCTAATCATGTTGGGCGACGCAGATGTGATGGTTGCCGGTGGCGCGGAAAGCCCAATTTGCGAAATTGGTATCGCTGGTTTCAACGCTTGTAAGGCACTTTCCACCAAACGTGGAAATGAACCTGAGAAAGCGAGTCGCCCTTATGACGATGACCGCGACGGATTTGTGATGGGTGAGGGCGCAGGTGTCGTTGTGCTTGAGGAATACGAGCACGCAAAAGCCAGAGGCGCAAAAATCTACTGCGAAATCCTTGGGTATGGTCTGTCAGGCGACGCTTATCACATCACCGCGCCATCCGAAGATGGTGAGGGCGGCGAACGCGCCATGAAAGCGGCGCTTAAGTCGGCAGGGCTGGATGGATCCGCTATCGATTACATCAACGCACACGGCACTTCGACAATGGCTGACACCATTGAGTTGGGAGCCGTGGAACGTTTGTTGGGTGATGCCGCTGATAATGCGACTATGACCTCAACCAAGTCGTCAATCGGTCATTTGCTCGGTGCGGCTGGTGCGGTTGAGGCAATATTCTGTATTCTTGCTTTGCGCGATCAAGTGGCCCCTCCAACAATCAACTTGGACAATCCAGCGGTGACTCCCAGACTTGATCTAGCACCTAACAAGAAGCGTGAGCGCGAAATTGGTGTGGCTTTATCGAATTCATTTGGCTTCGGCGGAACCAACGCTTCGCTTGTTATGGGGCGGGTTGACCGCTGATGTGGCGTAATTTCGCATCCAACATGTTTACCATCGTCATCTTGTTGCTGGCGGCGGGCGCTGGTGTGATTTTCTGGGGCCAACGTCAGTACACGGAACAGGGGCCACTGGCCGAAGCGATTTGTTTGCAAGTTGCTCCTGGCAGTACAATGAGCCGTGTTGCCGGTGACCTGGTTGATCAGGGTGCGATCTCCAACGCTACGATTTATCGTCTCGGTGCCGATTATTCAGAACGTTCAGGGTTGTTGAAAGCGGGCTCTTTTTTGATCGATGCCGGATCGTCGATGGAAGACATTGTCGGCGCTATCACGGGTGACGGTCTATCGACTTGCGGAACCGAGGTGATCTATCGGGTTTCGGTGAACAGTCAATCGATGCGCGTTCGTGAATTAAATGCTCAAACTCAGGAATTTGACGTCACCGCTGTTTTTGATCCTGTCACCGACGAGGCGCCGCAAGCTTACGCAGAAGCAAAAAATGATGTGGCGACGCGGTATCGCGTGATCGTCGCGGAAGGCGTGACGAGCTGGCAAGTCGTCAATGCATTGTCGGCCTCCGATTTGTTTGAAGGTGAAGTCGAGGCTGTTCCTGATGAAGGAAGCTTGGCACCAGACGGCTATGAAATTCGCCCGGGCGCGGACTTGCCGACCTTCTTGGCTGCGATGGCCTCTTCGCAAGTGCAGCGTTTGGCGGAAGCTTGGGAGGCGCGCGCCAGCGACGCGCCGGTCAAGACGCCGGAAGAGGCATTGATTCTGGCTTCGATCATCGAAAAAGAGACAGGTCTTCCGGAAGAACGCGGGCAGGTTGCCAGCGTTTTTGCGAACCGCCTGCGTCAGGGAATTAAACTTCAGACTGACCCTACGGTGATCTATGGCATAACGAAGGGCGAGGGCATTCTTGGACGAGGGCTGCGGCAGAGTGAACTGCGGCGGGAAACGCCGTGGAATACTTACGTTATTGAAGGTTTGCCTCCGACACCGATCGCAAATCCTGGAACAGCGAGCATCGAAGCGGCACTCAATCCTGATGATACTGACTTCATCTT